>NZ_JBGCUM010000002.1:0-248090 GCF_054177665.1 Roseateles sp. P5_E8
CGTCGATGCCGACGTTGATGCGACGAACCGGGTTCGCTACCCCACCTTGCGGATGCATGCTCATGATTGGCAACTGTTCGGGCTACACGGTTGGACAAGACGGGTGGCTGCGTTGACCATAGGCTCGGGGACGAACTTCAAGCTCCGGGGGACAACAGGTTTGGCGCAGCTACCGCGACACGGAAGGCATTCAGCGCGTGCCGCCAAATGCTTGATTGGAAAGATACAAGGGGACGGCGATGCTCGCGGGGAAGCCCCCGCTCGCACATCGCCAGGCGGGCCGGCTTGGGAGCGGCCCGGCGCTCGGCCCGCAAATTTCATGCGCACGGCTGGCAACCTGCGTACCCGGTGATGCCCCACCGCAGCCGCTGGCGCCCGAGCATCATCACGGCCGGTGCCGGCGTGCTGCTTGCCACCACGCTGCTGGCCGGCAGCGGCTACGGCCTGTGGCGCGAGCAGCGCGAGCTGACCGCCGACACCGCCGCCCGCCAGGCCCTGCTGGCGCGCGTGCTGGAAGACCACGCCCGCCGCAGCCTGGACGCCACGCAGATCGCGCTGGCCGGCCTGGCCGACGTGGCCGGCCGCAACGCGCCACCCGAGGTGCTGCAGGCCCTGCTGGAGCAGACCCAGGCCAGCCTGGGCTTCCTGCGCGGCGTGGCACTGCTGGACGAGGGCGGCCGGGTCGTCGCCGCCGCCGACCCGGCCGACCGCGGCGCCCACCTCACGCTGGCGGCGCTGCGCTTGCTCGGCCCCTGGCCGGCCGCCGGGCGTGACGTGGTGGGCGGCTTCGTCGCGGCGCGCAGCCTGGCCAGCCTGGGGCAGGACGACAGCGTCGTGCCGCCCGGCGTGGGCTTCATCCCGGTGCTGCGCAGTGCCCGTCTCCCCGATGGCCGCCCTGCCCTGCTCGTCGCGCTGCTCAACCCCGATGCACTGGCCAACTTCCAGCAGCTCACGCTGAACGACCCCCAGGCAGCCGCCGCGCTGGTCGACCTGGACGGCCGGCTGTTGGCCGCCACCAGCGGCGCCGATCACCTGCCCGGCGAGCAGCTGCCCCGGCTGCTCGCCGCCGGTGCGCCGCTGGCCGCCGTGCGCGCCGGCGGCGAACACGGCCACTGGGAGGGCCCGGGCCTGCGCGCTGCGCCCCAGCTCGGCGCCTACCGTGCGCTGCGGGCGCGGCCCTTCGTCGTGCTGGTGGAGCTGCCGCAGGCCGAGCTGCGCCGCCTGTGGCTGGCCACCGTGCGCGACCTGGGCCTGCCGGCCCTGGGCATTGCGGCGGCGCTGCTGGCGCTGTCGGGTGTAGGCGCCGCGGCGCTGCGGGCACGCGAGCGCGCGGCGCTGGCGCTGGACCACGCGCAGCGCGAGGTCGCCGAGCGCGAGCGCGAGCTGAGTGCCATCTTAGGCAGCGTGCAGGAGATGCTCTTTCGCACCGACGCCGCCGGCCGCGTGACCTTCATCAACGAAGGCTACGCGCGCCGGGCTGGCCATGCCGTAGCCCATGTGCTGGGGCGGCCACTGCACGAACTCTTTGGCGGCTCGCCCGCCGTGGCGGCGCTGTTCGACGCCTGCGATGCCGACGAAGCCAGCCCGCACAAGGTGCGCGCCGACTGGATAGGCCCCGACGACCTGGCGCGCAGCTTCGAGATCCACCTCGTGCCGCTGCGCCGCGGCGCCGGGGCGCTGGAATGGGTAGGCAGCGCCACCGACGTGAGCGGCCTGATGCGCGCCCAGGCCGAGCTGCGCGCCCAGCTCGGCCTGGCGCGCTCGCTGCTGGCCAGCAGCCCGCTGCCCATGGCCGTGATGGACGACACCAACCGCTACCTCGACGTCAACCGCGCCTGGGAGCAGTTCACCGGCCGCCGGCGTGGCCGCGTACTGGGCCGCCGCGCCGGTGCCGACGACCGCCCCGACGAGGCCTCGCTGCACGACGGCCGCGACGCCGACCTGCTGGCGCGCGGCGGCGAGCTGAACTACGAGACCGTCTGGACCAGCGCGGACGGGCGGCAGCGCGACTTGTTCGTCAGCAAGGCGACCTTCCCCGACGCCCACGGCCGGCCTATGGGCATCGTCGTCTGCTTCATGGACATCAGCGAGTTCCGCGAGGCCGAGCGCGCCACACGCGCCGCGCGCGACGCGGCGCTGCAGGCCTCGCGCGCCAAGTCCGACTTCATCGCCAACGTCAGCCACGAGCTGCGCACGCCGCTGCAATCCATCCTCGGTTTCGCCGAGATCGGCGCGCTGCGTGCCCGCCAGGAGCAGCGCCTGGCCGAGCTGTTTGCCGACGTGCACCGTGCCGGCCAGCGCATGCTCAGCCTCGTCAACGACCTGCTGGACCTCAGCAAGATCGAGCACGGCGCCGAGCCGCTGCAGCTACAGCGCCTGGACCTGCGGCCGCTCGCCGCCGAGGTGGCGCGCGAACTCGCGCCGCTGCTGGCCGCGCGCGACCTGATGCTGGACACCACGCTGGGCGACGAGGCCCTCGTCGTGCTGGGCGACTCGCTGCGCCTGCAACAGGTGCTGCGCAACCTGCTGGCCAACGCCATCCGCTTCTCGCCCCAGGGCGGGCGCATCGAGCTGAGCGCCGGCCATGACGAGACGGGTGACGTGCGCGTGGAGGTGGCCGACCACGGCCACGGCATCCCGCCGGACGAGCTGGAGAGCATCTTCGAGGCCTTCGTGCAGTCCAGCGCCACCAAGAACGCGGCCGGCGGCACCGGCCTGGGCCTGGCCATCTGCCGGCGCATTGCCGAGGCGCATGGCGGCCGCATCCGGGCCGACAACCGGGCGGGTGGCGGCGCCGTCATTTCACTGGTGCTGCCGGCTACGCACTTCGGGGACACGGCGCAGGGGGCGCTTTGAGCGATTGCAGGCGCGGCGGGTCCGCTGGCCGTGCAGGTGGCTGGCATCATCCAGGCCCCACAGCGGCGGTTTCCGTGCGACGAGAACTTGTCACTGCGCGCCGGCGCCTTGCCAGGGATATGTTGTGGCGCAGTCTTCCTGCCTAGGCGGCGGAGGCTGTCTCCGCAGAACACGTTGGGCAACACATCAAGTCGCCCCGTGCGTTTTTGAATCTCGCTACGGCTTCATCAAAAGGGGAATGCATGCCAAGCACTGTTGTCGAGGTCCGTCATTCGTATCCACCAGATCAAGAGGTCCGCATCGTCGAGGCCGTTCACGCAGCACTGGTCAAAGGGTTCAAGATACCTGAAGAGGATCGGTGCGTTCGGCTCATAACCTACGCTCCTCATCTTTTTATCTGTTCGCCCAAGCATGAGCATCCGGAGCGCTACACAGTTGTCACCGTTACGGCGTTTTCTGGTCGTTCGCTGGAGGCCAAACRCAATCTCTACCAGGGCATCGTTGAGGGGCTGGAGGAACTTGGCATTCCTCGCTCTCACGTGAAAATCATCCTCAACGAGGTACCCAAGGAAAATTGGGGGCTACGTGGCGGAAAGCCAGCCTCTGAAATCGAGCTTGGCTTCAAGGTCGAGGTGTAGTCGGCGACGACCTGCTGGACACCTACAAAGACCTCAAGGCGGGGAACAAACTCGTGGAACAAGATCGTGTCGCGGGCGCGCTTTGGCACTGGTCCTTCATGTACCGAATCCGCTGGGGCAAGCACGCAGTGGGTGCGCTTTCCGCCCTGTACGCCGAGCTGCGGCGCGACGATGCGGTCTGACTTTTCATTGCAGCCGGCTGGAGTTGGTCTGCATTTGATTCACAAGATTGCAACTCGCCACTGACTGAACCGCGGCGGCGGCGAAGTCATCTCGCCGCTGCTGCCGGCCACGCACCTCGACGACACGACGCCTGTGGCGCCGTAGAAGGCTTGCTCGCAGGCCCCGCTCGGTGAACTTAACCGGCGCCTGTGCTGGTTCACGCGGCACCAGCCCGGTGCCGCGCGCGGTGCGCTTTCAGCCGCGCGACTGGATCAGCTTCCAACCGTTGCCGGCCGGGTCGCGAAAGCCCGCATCCACCGAACCGTAGCGTTCGACCGGTTCCTGTGTGAACTCCACGCCCTTCGCCGCCCACTGCGCGTGCATGGCGCGGCAGTCGCTCACCGCCAGCACCAGCGGCGGCATGGCGCCCTTGGCCACCAGCGCACGCAGTTGCTGCGCCGTCGCTGCGTCCTGCATGGGTGCGCCGGGCACGAAGAGGCCGAGCTGGAAGGACGGCTGCTCGGGGTGCTGCACGGTCAGCCAGCGGTAGTCGCCGTTGCGCACGTCGGTGTGAATGCGAAAACCGAGCTTGCCGACGTAGAACTCGAGCGCTTCGTCCTGGTTGTCGACGTACACGCCCACCACTTCAATACCCTGATTCATGGAATTCATGGAACCTCCTTGGTTGCCTTGGAAGAGGTGCGTTTTGTACCGTCGCCCTCCTGGCGGCGCTTCTCCGAAACTGCGGTTGTGAGGCCCGGCCGGTGCGCGGCCTGCACATGGCAGGCGGGCACGAGGGCCAGGCTGTGGTGGCTGGTGCGCCAGCGCTCGCGGTGGGCGCCGGGGCTTTCGCCCGTCACGTCGCGAAAGGTGCGGCCAAAGGTGCCCAGGCTGCCCCAGCCGGTCAGGAAGGCGATGTCGGTGATGGGCAGGTCGGTGTCGCGCAGCAGGGCCGTGGCGCGCTCGATGCGGCGCGTCAGCAGGTAGCGGTGCGGCGGCAGACCGAAGGCGTCCTTGAACGAGCGCGCGAAGTGGGCCTGCGACACGCCGCTGACGCTGGCCAGCCGCTCGACGGGCCAGGCTTCGTCGGAAGCCGCGTCCATGCGGTCCTTGGCGCGCAGCAGGCGGCGCAGCAGGCGCGGGTCCTGGCTGGGTGGTGGGGTGGCGGGCGGCTGGGTCATGGCGGCAGGATTCTCCCTGCGCGTGCCGGGGCGTTCCGCATCGGCTACACCAACGCCCTCACTCGTCATGAAAGGTTTCCCATGGACCTGCAACTCGAAGGCCGCCTCGCGCTGGTATCCGGCAGCACGGCCGGCATCGGCCATGCTATTGCCCAGTCTCTGGCCGCCGAAGGTGCGCGCGTCATCGTCAACGGCCGCACGCAGGCGGCGGTGGATGCCGCCGTCGCGGCCATCAACGCGGCCACGGGCGGGCAAGTGATCGGCTTTGCCGGCGACCTGAGCCAGGCCGACGTGGCCGAGGCGCTTGTGCACCAGCACCCGGGCATAGAGATCCTCGTCAACAACCTGGGCATCTTCGAGCCCAAGGCCTTCGAGGACATCCCCGACGCCGACTGGCTGCGCTTCTTCGACGTCAACGTGCTCAGCGGCGTGCGCCTGGCGCGGCTGGTGCTGCCGACGATGAAGCGCGTCAACTGGGGCCGCATCATCTTCATCTCCAGCGAGAGCGCCGTGCAGATCCCGGCGGAGATGATTCACTACGGCATGACGAAGACGGCGCAGCTCGCCGTGTCGCGCGGCCTGGCCGAATCGCTGGCGGGCACGGGCATCACCGTCAACAGCGTGCTGCCCGGCCCGACACGCTCGCGAGGCGTCAACGACTTCGTCGAGCAGCTGGCCAGCGCCGAGGGCAAGAGCTTTGCCGAGTTCGAGACCGAGTTCTTCGAGAAGGTGCGGCCCACGTCGCTGATCAAGCGCTTCGGCACGCCCGACGAGGTGGCCTCGCTGGTGACCTATGTGGCCAGCCCGCTCGCGTCGGCCACCACCGGCGCGGCGCTGCGCGTGGATGGCGGCACGACGAAGAGCGCGTTCTGACGTCGCGCCGGCCCGCTCAGGCCGCTTCTCTGAACGTGATGCCGGGGTGCTTCTCGTCGTAGAAGGCCATGCGGCCAGCCAGGGCGGCGTGCTCGTCGTAGGGCGCCTCGTAGGACCAGACGGCGTCCTTCAGCTGACGGCCGCCCTGCGTCACGCTGTAGTAGCTGGCATCGCCCTTGAAGGGGCAATGCGTCCGGGTGTCGCTGGGCGTCAGCTGGTCGACCTTGACGGACTCGCGCGGGAAATACAAGCGCGGCGGCGCACCGGTCTCGTCGACGCGGATGACGTCGTCGGACTCGGCGACGACCTGGCCGTCAATGAGGGCACTGACCTTGTGCGCCAGCCGCGTCTCGGCGACGGTGTGCTCGGGGTGTTCGCGGTGGCCGGGCGACTTGCTCACGACAGCCCCCTGGCCAGGTTGGGAATGCGCCGTGTCAGATCGGCGAGGCTTTCCTGCACGACGTCCTTGTCCTGTTCGCTGGCGACGGCCGCCGTCACGTTCGCGCTGAAGGCCTTGCGCAGATAGCCCAGCAGCCGCGGCGCGGCGATGACGTGCAAGCTTTCGCAACGCCGCTGCTGCAGGCACTGCGCCAGCCGTTCGGCAATGCGTGCGGCAAAGGCTTGTGCATGCTGGTGGCGCTCGGAGTCCGCGGCCGACACAGTGGCGCCACCGGCGCGGCGGCCATGCGCGTCATGGCGCATCTCGGCCTCGCGGGCGTGGGCGTCAGGGTCGGTCAGCTCCTCCACGGGCACGAGGTCGCCGCCCTCGTCGGGCTGTTCCAGGATGCGGGCAATGGCCTCGTCGGCCACCAGGGTCCAGGTCGTCTTCATCGGGCATTCCTTTCATGAAGGGAATACCCACGGGCAAGCGACGCGCCTAGTCGTGCAGCGACGACAGGAACTGTTTCAGCTCCGGCGTGCGCGGCGCGCTGAACAGCTCGGCCGGCGGGCCGATCTCGTGCACGCGGCCCTGGTGCATGAAGATGACGCGATCCGCCACCTTGCGGGCAAAGCTCATCTCGTGCGTGACCATCAGCAGCGTCATGCCCTCTTCGGCCAGGCTCTCGACGACGCGCAGCACCTCGCCCACCAGTTCGGGGTCCAGCGCCGACGTGATCTCGTCGCACAGAAGCACGGCCGGCTCCATCGCCAGCGCGCGGGCGATGGCCACGCGCTGCTGCTGGCCGCCGGAGAGCTGGTCGGGCATGGCGTTGAACTTCTCGGCCAGGCCCACGCGGCTGAGCAGCTTGGCCGCCTGCTGGGCGGCGTCGTTGTGGGCGCGCTTCTTCACCAGCGTGGGCGCCAGCATGACGTTGCGGCCCACGCTCAGGTGCGGGAAGAGGTTGAAGCCCTGGAAGATCATGCCGACCTGCTGACGCAGCTCGCGCATGGCCATGGCGCTTTCGTAGAGCAGCGGCTTGCCGTTGACGGCCAGCGCGCCGTCCTGGAACTGCTCGAGCCCGTTCACGCAGCGCAGCAGCGTGCTCTTGCCGGAGCCGCTCTTGCCGATGATGGCAATGACCTCGCCGCGCTTCACATCCAGGTCGATGCCCTTGAGCACCTCGTTTGCTCCGTAGGACTTGCGCAGCGCGGTGATGCGGACGATGGGATCGGCGTGGACTTCAGCGGCCATGGAGCTTGCCTTCCAGATGATGAGCGTAGAGGCTGATGGGGAAGCAAAGCGCGAAATACAGCAGCGCCACGCAGCCGAAGACAAGGAAGGGCTTGAAGCTGGCGTTGGCGATCATGCTGCCGGCCTTGGTCAGCTCGATGAAGCCGATGACCGACGCGAGGGCCGTGCCCTTGATGACCTGCACCAGGAAGCCCACCGTCGGTGCGATGGCGAGCTTCAACGCCTGCGGCAGGATGACGTGGCGCAGCTGCTCGCCGAAGCTCATGGCCAGGCTGCGCGCGGCCTCCCACTGGCCACGCGGCACGGCCTCCACGCAGCCACGCCAGATCTCGACGAGATAGGCGCTGGTGTAGAGCGTCAGCGCCAGCGCCGCAGCCGTCCAGGCCGACACCTCCAGCCCGAGCAGCGCCAGGCCGAAGTAGGCCAGGAACAGCTGCATCAGCAGCGGCGTGCCCTGGAAGAGCTGCACGTACAGCGAGATCAGTCGGCGCGTGCGCGAACCCAGGCCGAGGCGCAGCGTCAGCATCAGCCCGCCCACCAGGCCGCCGCCGACGAAGGCGATGGCCGATAACGCCACCGTCCAGCGTAGCGCCAGCAGCAGGTTGCGGACGATGTCCCAGAGAGTGAACTCGATCATGACGACCGCCTGCCGAAGATGAAGCGTGGCCCGGCCCACATCAGCAGGTGGCGCGCGGCGATGGACAGCGCCAGGTAGGCCAGCGTGGCGATGATGAAGGCCTCGAAGGCGCGGAAGTTGCGGCTCTGGATCAGGTTGGCCGCGTAGCTCAGCTCCTCGGTCGAGATCTGCCCGCACACCGCCGAGCCGAGCATGACGATGATGATCTGGCTCGTCAGCGCCGGCCACACGCGCTGGAAGGCCGGCGGCAGCACGACGCGCATGAAGACCTGCACGGGGCTGAGCGCCAGGCTCTGTGCCGCCTCCCACTGGCCGCGCGGCGTGGCCTGGATGCCGGAGCGCAGGATCTCGGTGCCATAGGCGCCGAGGTTGAGCGTCATGGCGATCAGCGACGCCGCCTCGGGCGACAGCTTCACGCCCGCCGCCGGCAGGCCGAAGAAGATGAAGAACAGCTGCACGATGAAGGGCGTGTTGCGCAGCAGCTCAACATAGGCGCCCAGCACCCGCCGCAGCCACGCCGGCCCGCTGGCGCGCGACCAGGCGCCCAGCGTGGCGATGATGAGGCCCAGCGGCGTGGCGATGAGCGTCAGGCCCAGCGTCCACGCCAGGCCCTTGAGCAGCAGCGGCCATTCGGCCAGCACTGCGCCAAAGTCAAAGCTGATCATGGCGGTGCGCGCCGTCGATCAGAGCGGCAGGTCGCCAGTGCTGCGGCCGAGCCACTTCTTGGACAGCGCCTCCAGCTCGCCCGCCGCCTTGGCCGCCGCGATGATGGCGTTGACCTTGGCCAGCAGCGCGTCCTCGCCCTTGGCCACGCCGACATAGCAGGGGCTGTCCTTCAGCAGCAGCTTGTATTCGGTGTTCAGGCCCGGGTTGCGCTGCATCAGGTTGCCGGCGACGGCGGCGCTGGTGGCCAGCAGCTGGGTCTGGCCGGCGGCAAAGGCGGCAATCGTGGCATTGTTGTCCTCGAAGCGCTTGTATTCCAGCGTGGCCGGCGCGACCTTGGCCAGTTCCTGGTCTTCCATCGCGCCGCGCGTGACGGCGACGCTCTTGCCGCCCAGGTCGGCCCAGCTCTTGATGTTCAGTGCCTTGGCCGCGAACACCGCCTGGAAGAAGGGCGCATAGGCCGCGCTGAAGTTGATGACCTTCTCGCGGTCCGGGTTCTTGCCCAGCGTGGAGATGACGAGGTCGGCCTTCTTCGTCTGCAGGTAGGCGATGCGGTTGGCGCTGGTCACCGGCACCAGTTCGGCCTTGACGCCCAGCTTGGCAGCAATCAGCTGCGCCATCGCCACATCCAGGCCCTGCGGCGCCATGTCGGGGCCGACGAAGCCGTAGGGCGGGTAGTCGGTCGGCACGGCGATCTTGATCGTCTTGCTCTTGGTGATCGAGTCCAGCGCGGTCTGGGCCTGGGCGCCGACGGCCAGCAACGCAAGGGCGGCACCCAGCAGCAGGCGGCGGGAAGAAGAAGGCGATGTCATGGAAAGTCTCCTGTGGGCAACGGGGGCTGCCGCAGCGCCGTCCGCAGCTTCCGTGCCAGCGCTCGCGCCGGACGCGCCCGCTAGGCGCACAAGGCTGGGCCGCCTGACGGGCCGGCTCGGTTCACGCAGCACCAGCACAGTGCCCGATGTGACAGCCGCGCACCGCCAGGCGGCACAGAATCAATTCAGCTTTTTTCGGAGCCTCCATGAACGACCGCGCCAGCTTCACCCGCATGGACGCCAGCACCCGCGAGGACTGGCAGCTGATCGTGCCCGAGGCCATGAAGATGGCGCGCAGCCTGCCCGACCGCGTGCTCGACCACCTGCGCCTGCTGGACGGCGACTTCGGCGGCTTCCCCGTCGACCGCCTCACGCACTGCCTGCAAACCGCCACCCTTGCCCACCAGGACGGCCGCGACGAGGAATACGTCTGCTGCGCGCTGCTGCACGACATCGGCGATACCCTGGGCAGCTTCAACCACCCCGACATCGCCGCAGCCATCCTCAAGCCCTTCGTGACCGCGGCCAACCTGTGGATGGTGCAGCAGCACGGCATCTTCCAGGGCTACAACTTCTTTCACCACATCGGCCTGGACCGCGACATGCGCGAGCAGTTCCGCAGCCACCCGCATTTCGCGCACACGGCCGAATTCGTCGAGCGCTACGACAACCCGGCCTTCGACCCCGCCGCCGAGGCGCTGCCGCTGGCCTTCTTCGAGCCCATGCTGCGCCGGCTGATGGCCCAGCCGCGGCAATCCGTCTACAAGGCGGCGATGGCCAAGGCCTGAGGCGGCGCCGGCAGTCGGTCGGTCAACCCTTGCGCGCCGCCTCGATGGCGGCGATGTCGATCTTCTTCATCGTCATCATGGCCTCGAAGGCACGCTTGGCGGCGGCGCGATCAGGGTCGGTGAAGGCCTCGGTCAACGCGCGCGGCGTGATCTGCCACGACAAGCCCCAACGGTCCCTGCACCAGCCGCACTGGCTCTCCTCGCCGCCGTTGCCGACGATTGCCGCCCACAGCCGGTCGGTCTCGGCCTGGTCATCCGTCGCGATCTGGAAGGAGAAGGCTTCGCTGTGCTTGAACAGCGGGCCACCGTTGAGGCCGATGCAGGGGATGCCGCAGACGGTGAAGTCGACCGTCAGCACATTGCCCTGCTTGCCATCCGGGTAGTCGCCCGGCGCGCGGTAGACCGTGCCGACGCTGCTGTCGGGGAAGGTCTTGGCGTAGAAGTTGGCGGCGGCTTCGGCGTCGCCGTCGTACCAGAGGCAGATGGTGTTCTTGGCGCTCATGCATTGCTCCTTCAAAAGGGAGTGGAAAGCTTAGGCTGAATGACCAGTTGCGGGCAACGCACATCGGGATTGCCGAGCTCGCGCCGCGCGCGACACACGGCGGCTCAGGCGCTCGCCCGCATGAACGCCTCGAAGTACTTTGCGTCGCCTGTCTTGTACAGGCCGTACCAGGCGGCCAGCACGTCGTCGGCATAGACGTCCAACACAGTGAACACCTCGCGGGCGAACTCCAGCGGGCGCATAGCCGGCGCGGTGATGAGATTGCCCGACCTCACCACCGGCTTCTCGCGATAGAAAGCCTCGCCCGCGTAGCCGGTGGCCACGAGGTAGCCCTTGGAGTTGCTCGTGTGTGGCACGTCGTCCAGCAAGCCGGCGCGCGCCAGGCCGGCCGTGGCGCCGCAGATGGCGGCCACCGGCGTGCCGGCGGCGAGGAAGTCGCCCGCCAGCTCTGCGGCTTGTCTGTTCTTCTTCCGGTCCCAGGCAGCGCCGCCGGGCAGCACCAGCATCGCGCTCTTGGCCGGCGCGAGCTTGTCCAGCGTCAGGTCGGGCAGCACGCGCAGGCCTCCCGCCGTCTTGACGGGCTCGTCAGACGCGCCCACGGTCCTGACCCTGAACCGGCCGGGCTCCTTCTGGCCCACGGAGCTGTTGATGCCGGCAGTGAGGTAGCCGTATTCCCAGTCCGACATCGTGTCGAAAACGAAGAGGTGAACCGTCTGCTTCTTCATGAGGAGGCATTCTGTGGACCTCTCCACCCTGCCGCACGGCTTTTCCGCAACGAGGCGTTTCCCAAATGACGCGCGGCGCTTGGCGGCCCCTGTCGATCCAGTCGCCACAATCCGCTGTCGCGTCCACACCCGCCCAAACACCTTCATGCGCCTGCTGCTCGTAGAAGACGACCCCATGATCGGCGAGAGCCTGCGCGAGGCGCTGCGCCGCCAGGGCTTTGCGGCCGACTGGGTGCGCGACGGCCAGGCCGCCGACGCGGTACTGGCCAGCAGCGAGCGCTTCGATGCCGTGCTGCTGGACCTGGGCCTGCCCAAGCGCGACGGCGTGGCCGTGCTGCGGGCCATGCGCGCACGCGGCGACGCCACCCCGGTCATCGTGCTGACGGCGCGCGACGCGCTGACCGACAAGGTCACGGGGCTGGACGCCGGCGCGGACGACTACCTCGTCAAGCCCTTTGAGCTGGACGAATTGCTGGCCCGGCTGCGCGCCCTCGCCCGCCGCCAGAGCGGCCGCGCCGACACGGCCCTGGCCGTGGCCGACCTGCGCCTGGACCCGGCCACGCGCGAGGTCACGCGCGGCGGGCGCCCCGTGCTGCTGTCCGCCCGCGAGTTCGCGCTGCTGCAGGCACTGCTGGAGCGGCCCGGCGCCATCGTCTCGCGCGCCCAGCTGGAGGACCGCCTCTACGGCTGGGGCGAGGAGCTGGAGAGCAACGCCATCAGCGTCTACATGCACCAGCTGCGCAAGAAGCTGGGGCCCGACCTACTGCACACCGTGCGCGGGCTCGGCTACTACGCCGGCCTGGAGAAATGAGGCCCCTCGTCCAAGGAGTACCTTGGCCGGTCCCCCGCGGGGACGGCGATGCTTGCGGCATTGAGCCGCGCGCACATCGCCAGACGGGCCGGCTTGGGAACGGCCCGGCGCTCGGCCCGAACAATTCAACACGCCATGGTTAAGCAGTTACTGTCCACGCTGCGCGGCCGCCTGTTCGCGCTGCTCGCCGTGCTGGGCGCCGTGACAGCACTGGCCGTGGCCGGCGCCACCTACATCAGCGTGCGCGCCGAGGCCGACCAGCTGTTCGACTACCAGCTGCGCCAGACCGCGCTGTCGCTGCGCGACCAGGGCCAGGTCGCGCCCGACGAGGCCGCGGCGCTGGCCGACCCGAGCTTCGACTACGTCGTGCAAATCTGGTCGCTGCAAGGCCTGGAGCTGTATTCCAGCCGCCCCCAGGGCATGACCGAGCCGCTGCCGGCGCGCGCGGTGCTGGGCTACTCCAACCTGCGCCTGGGCGGGCAGGACTGGCGCGTTTTCAGCGCCGCCACGCCGCTGCGCGTGGTGCAGGTGGCGCAGCCGCTGGCCGTGCGGCAGAAGCTCGCCGCACTGGCCGCGCTGCGCAGCGTGGTGCCGGTGGCCGTGGCCCTGCCGCTGGTGGCGTGGGCGGTTTGGTGGCTGATCGGCATCTCGCTGGCGCCGCTGGCGCGCGTCACCCGGGCTGCGCAGGCGGGTGGCGCAAATGCCTTGCAGGCCCTGCCCACGGCCGGCCTGCCCGGCGAGGTGGCGCCGCTGGTGGACGMCTTCAACGGCCTGCTGGGCCGGCTGGCCGAGGCCTTCGACACTCAGCGCAGCTTTGTCGCCGACGCCGCCCACGAGCTGCGCACGCCGCTGACGGCGCTGAAGCTGCAGCTGGGCCTGCTGCGCGACTCGGCGCCCGGCGAGCAACAGGACGCGGCAATCGCGCGGCTGCGCGGCGGCATCGACCGCGCGGTGCACCTTGTCGAGCAGCTGCTCGCGCTGGCCCGCGCCGAGCCGGGTGCCCAAGCCGCCACGCTGCCGCTGGACCTCGCCGACCTGGCCCGCCAGGCGGTGGCCGACGTGCAGCCGCTGGCTGACAAGGCCGGCGTGACGCTCACGCTCACCGCGCCTGACCCTCTGCCACTGGCCGGCGACCCGCAAGCGCTGCGCGGCGCATTGCGCAACCTCATCGACAACGCGGTGAAGTACGGTGCCCGAACCGTTCAAGTGAGCGCACTGCATGGCCCGCGCGGCGCGCCGCTGATGCGCGTGGACGACGACGGCCCCGGCATCCCGGCCGACCAGCGCGAGCGCGTCTTCGACCGCTTCCAGCGCGGCGAAACAAGCGTGGACGTGGCCGGCAGCGGCCTGGGCCTGGCCATCGTGCGCGCGGCGGCGCGGCAGCAGGGGGCGAGCGTGCAGCTGGGCGATTCGCCGCTGGGCGGGCTGCGCGCCGAGATCGCCTGGGCAGCGTGCCCGCAGCAGCCCTGATCGGCCCGCAGCCATCCCTGGCGAAAACGAGCATTAGTGGCGCTTTTCCCCGCCAAGGCCGGCCTACCCAGGATTGAGAATGACCGGTCAGCCTGGCGGCACCACCCTCAGCGCAGAGAAGCGGCAGGGTGGATCCGGGCGATCAAGTAGCTGGTTAGACCAGCGGCCACGCGGCGTAGCCCGTGGCAAGAACGACAGGTGGGAGCGAGACATGGCGAATTGGTTCAAGCAGCGCACGGCGCGTCAAGCGAAGTCCGTCCAGCAGCAGGTCGACACGCCCCGGCGCACGCCGCTCATGATGAGCCTGGAGCCACGCATCATGTTCGACGCGGCCCTGGCGGCCACGGTCATCGACGTCAAGCCACCGGTTGACGACGCTGCGGCCCATGCGGCCGAGCCCGTCGCCGTCGAGGCGGTGCCGCCCGCCACGCAGGCCGGCGGGCGCCATGAGATCGTCTTCGTGGACAGCGCCGTCGAGGGCTGGCAATCCCTGGTGGCCGGCCTGGGCCCCGCCGCCGAGGTGGTGATGATCGGCGCCGGCCAGGACGGCCTGCAGGTGATGGCAGACACGCTGGCAGGGCGCAGCGGCATTGACGCCGTCCATGTGCTGAGCCACGGCGACGTGGGCCAGATCCAGCTGGGCAGCACTGTGCTGGACAGCGCGGCCATCACCGCGCAGGCCGACACGCTGGCGCGCATCGGCGCCGCGATGTCCGCCAACGGCGACATCCTGCTCTACGGCTGCCTCACGGGCGCCGATGGCGGCGGCAGGGCCTTCCTGCAATCGCTGGCCTCGGCGACGGGCGCCGACGTGGCCGCCTCCACCGACATGACCGGCGCCGCAGCCAAGGGTGGCGACTGGGTGCTGGAAGCCGTGCAAGGCACGGTCGAGACCGTCGCGCTGCAAATCCCCGACTTCAACGGGCTGTTGACGGCCTTCAACGTACTGTTCAACAGCGACCCGGGCGCTGGCGGGGGTGCCACTTCCTTCACCACGCTGCTGGGCGGAGTGAACTACACCTTCGCCTTCAGCCAGGTCGATGGCGACGGCGGGGACCTGGCCTTTGACCCAGGCAACGGCTCAGGCGGCAGCAGTTCGATCAGCATGTTGTCCGGGCTCGCCAACCCTGGCTCCACCGAGAAAGTCACCATCACCCGCGCCGGCGGGACCGCCTTCACCTTCACGAGCATCTACATCGACACAGGGCCAGGCAGCGGCGGGGTCAACGTTCGCGGCTACCTCGGCGGCGTCGGCATGGGCAGCGTCCAGTCGTTGGGACCGGGCACCTCAGGCACGCTGAGCTTCGGCGACATTCGGGTCGACGAAATCCGCATCACGTCCACGGACTTCTTCGGCGCCAACTTCGACAACCTCGTCGGCGACACCGCCCCGCCCAACCCGACGATCACCAGCGCGACCTACGACGCCGCCACCGGCGTGCTCAGCGTCACCGGCACCGGCTTGGTCGCGAGCGACACGATCGATGTCAGCAAACTCGCGATCACCGGCGAGGGCGGCGCCTACACGCTGACCAGCGCCAACGTCGCGGCCAGCAGCGCCACAGCCTTCTCGGTCACCCTGAACGCGGCGGACAAGCAAGCGGTCAACGGGATCCTGAACCGGAACGGCACGGCGGCCGTGGACACCACGACCTTCAACCTGTCCGCCAACACGAGCTGGAATACGTCGGTCGCCTCGACGTCGGACAACACCAACGCCATCACCGTCAGCAACGTCAGCGCCCCGACGATCACCTCGGCGAGCTACGACGGCAGCACGCACGTGCTGACAGTCACCGGCACGAACCTGGTGAAGTCGATCGGCGCGACCAACGACATCACCGCCAACAAGCTGACGATCACCGGCCAGGGTGGCGTTACGCGCACATTGAGCACGACGAGCAACGTCGAGATCACCGGCCCCACCAGCTTCTCGGTGACGCTGGCGGGCGCCGACATCGCCGCCGTGGACCAGCTGTTGAACAAGAACGGCGCCAGCTCGCTGGGCGGCACGACCTTCAACCTGGCCGCCGCCGACGACTGGAACAGCGTCATCACCGGCGGCAATATCGCCGACCTCACCGGCAATGGCATCACGGTCTCCAATGCCGCACCGATCATCAACAGCGCCAGCTACGACGCGGCGACCGGGGTGCTCAGTGTCAGCGCCGCCAACATCGTCGGCGGCGACACCATCGACGTGAGCAAGCTCTCGGTCACCGGCCAGGGCGGCTCCTACACGTTGACCTCGGCGAGCGTGACGGCCAGCAGTGCCACGGCCTTCAGCGTCATTCTGAACGGGGCCGACAAGCGGGCCATCAACGGCATCCTGAACCAGGACGGCACCAGCGCGGTAGACACCACCATCTTCAACCTGGCCGCCGCCGCCAACTGGGATCAGACGACCACTTCGTCCGCCGACCTGACCGGCAACGGCGTCACGGTCAGCAATGTCAGCGCGCCGACGCTCACCTCGGCCACCTTCGACGCCAGCACCGGCGTGCTCACCGTCACCGGCACCAACCTGGTCCAGACCGTCGGCGCGACCAATGACGTCACCGTCTCGGCGCTGACGCTGGCGGGCGAAGGCGGCACGACACGCACGCTCAGCACCACCGGCAACGTCGAGGTCACCAGCGCCACCAGCTTCTCGGTCACGCTCACCGGCGCGGACCTCGCGGTCGTGCAGTCGCTCTTCAACAAGAACGGCACGAGCTCGACGGGCGGCACAAGCTACACCCTGGCTGCCGCCGACGACTGGAACAGCGTCGTCACCGGCGGCAATATCGCCGACCTGAGCGGCAACGGCATCACCGTCAGCAATGTGGCCGTGCCAGCGATCACCAGCGCCGTCTACAACGCCAGTACCGGCGTACTGACCGTGACGGGCTCGGGCTTCAGCCAGCTGAGCGGCGCCACCAACGACATCGTCGCCAACAAGCTGTCGCTGGTCGGCGAGGGCGGCAGCAGCTACACGCTGATCAACACGGCCAACGTCGAGATCACGTCCGCCACCAGCTTCACCGTGACCCTGAGCGCGACGGACAGGTTGGGCGCCAATCTGACAATGAACAAGAACGGCACCAGCTCCACCAGCGTCAACACCTACAACCTGGCCGCCGCCGAGGACTGGAACGCCGGCGCCGACGCGGCCGTCGTGATCGCCGACCTGACCGGCAATGGCGTGACCACGACCAACGTGGTCGCACCCACGGTCACCAGCGCCACCTACAACGTGGCCACCGGCGTGCTCACCGTCACCGGCAACAACTTCCTGACGCTGACCGGCGCCACCAACGACATCACGGCCAACCGCATCCGCTTTCTCGGCCAGGGCGCTTTCAACTACACGCTGACCAACACGCCCAACGTCGATATCACGTCGAACACCAGCTTCACGATGACGATGAGTGCCAACGACAAGGCCGCGCTGGCCCTGCGGCTGAACAAGAACGGCACCAGCTCGACCGACACCACCACCTACAACATCGGCATGCTGGAGGACTGGAACGCGGGGGCAGCCGTTGCCGTGGTCATCGCCGACCTGTTCGGCAACCCCATCACCGTCAGCGGCAACAACACCGCACCCAGCTTCACCAGCCTGAACGGCGACACGGTGGCCTGGGCCGGCGTGGGCAACACGGTCAAGCTGGACGTTGCCGGCAACGCCGTGCTGGCGGACGTCGATTTCGGCGCCCTCAATGGCGGCAACGGCGACTGGGCCGGCGCCACGCTGAGCGTGCAGCGCCAGGTCGGTGCCGCCAGCGCCGACACCTTCGGCTTCGACACCGCCACGCTGAGCGGCCAGGGCATCACCGTCAGCGGCGCCAACCTGGAGTCCGGCGGCCTGACCTTCGCCACCTTCACCAACAGTGGTGGCGTGCTGGCCATCTCGGCCACCAGCAGCGGCACGGCGGCCTCGACGGCGCTGATGCAGACCCTGCTGCGCAACATCAGCTATCGCAACGACACGCCCAGCGGCGACACGACGCTGCGCTACACCCTCAGCGACGGCGTTGCCAGCACCACCGCGGACGTGACGGTCACCAGCGACACGATCTACGTCACCACCGTCGCCGACACCGCCAGCATCGACCTGACGAACGGCGTGAGCTTCAGCGAGGCCGTGGCCATCGCCGCGGCCGACGTCACCGGCAGCCAGACCCTGGTGTTCGGCAGCAACTTCGGCGGCATGACCCTGACGCTGGCCGGCAACCTGTCCCTCGCCGAGAGCCTGACGGTCATCGGCGACAACGCGACCGGCATGAACTTCGCCGGCAGCACCATCACGCTGGGCTCCGGCACGACGCTGACCATCAGCCAGGGCGCCAGCGCCCAGATGACGATAGACAGCGCCCTGGACGGCGCGGGCGCGCTGACGCTGACCGGCGGCGGCACCGTGACGCTGACCGCCACCAACACCTACACCGGCGCCACGACGGTCAACGACGGCACGCTGGTGCTGAGCGGCGGCGCGGCGCTGGCCGACGGCAATGCCGTCACCGTGGCCTCGGCGGGATCGCTGACGCTCAGCAACAGCGACGAATCCATCGGCTCGCTGGCCGGTGCCGGCCTGGCCAGGCTCAACAGCTACAGGCTGACCACGGGCGGCGACAACAGCAGCACCAGCTTCTCGGGCCAATTCATCGGCAACAGCAGCAGCATCTTCGTCAAGACCGGCAGCGGCACGATGACGCTGAGCAACACCGGCAACGAAGCCACGCTGAGCGGCAATGTCGAGATCACCGGCGGCACGCTGTCGGTCTCCGATGACGACCAGCTGAACGCCGGCATGGTCACGATCAACGGCGGCACGCTGGCCATCACCGCCGCGACGGCGATTGACAACGACATCGCGCTGGCCGCGGGCAGCTCCTTCATCCACAACAGCGCCGACGTGACACTGAGCGGCGTCCTCGGCGGGGCCGGCCTGGTCAAGAGCGGCGCGGGCAGGCTGACGCTCACTGGCAACAACGTCTACACCGGCGGCACCACGGTCAACGCCGGCGGGCTCTCGGTGGCCGCCGACGCCAACCTCGGTGGCGGCGCGCTGAGCTTCTCGACCGGCACCACGTTCACCATCACCGGCGCGACGACGATAGACAACGACATCGCCGTCAACTTCATCCAGCTGAGCAACTCGGCAGCCGTCACGCTGAGCGGCAACATCACCGGCGCCGAAATCTTCGACAAGTACGGCACGGGCACGCTGACGCTGGCCGGCGCCACCATGAGTGCGGCCGGCACGCTGGACATCTACGCCGGCACGGTGATGCTGGCGGGCGACCTGACCGGGCTGACCGGCCTGGTGGTGCAGAACGGCGGCACGCTGGCCGGCGCAGGCACGGTGACGGCCCCCGGCGGCTTCATCGTGCGCAACGGCGGCACGCTGGCGCCTGCCGGCACGGGCAGCGCCGGCACGCTCAACATCGACGCCGACCTCACCATGGAGGCGGGCAGCACGCTGGCCCTGGACATCAACGGCACGACCGCCGGCAGCGGCTACGACCAGATCGTCGTCACCGGCGGCGCAGACATCAGTGGCGCCACGCTGGCCGTCACGCACGGCTACGCCGCGACCAACGGCGACAACTACACGATGCTGCTCAAGAGCGGCGCCAACCCCGTCACCGGCACTTTCAGCGGCATCAGCGAAGGCGCCACGATCAATGCCGGCGGCAACAGCACCAAGCTCGTGGCCAGCTACATCGGCGGCACCGGCAACGACTTCACGCTGACCGCAGACGTCGCCCCGACCATCACCGCCATCACCGCGCTGGAGACCAACGACACCTACGGCGTCGGCAACATCATCACCATCAAGGTGGACTTCAGCGAAGCCGTCTTCCTCAGCACCGGCGCGCTCGCACTGACGCTGGAAACCGGCACCACCGACCGCCAGGCCACCTACTTCAACGGCAGCGGCGGCACCAGCCTCTACTTCCACTACACGGTGCAGGAAGGCGACAGCGCCGCCGACCTGGACTACATCAGCAGCGGCGCCTTCGCGCTGAACGGCGACACCGCCCAGTCCGCCTCATTCGCCGATGCCGTGCTGACCCTGCCCACGCCGGGCGCGGCCGGCTCCATCGCCGCGAGCAAGGACATCGTCATCGACGGCGTGCGGCCCACGGCCAGCGTCGTCGTGGCCGACACCGCGCTGGCGGCCGGCGAGACCTCGCTGGTCACTATCACCTTCAGCGAGGTGGTCAACAGCTTCACGCTGGCCGATCTCACGGCCCAGAACGGCACGCTGAGCAATCTGGCGACCAGCGACGACATCACCTGGACCGCGACCTTCACGCCCACGGCCGGCACGAACGACACAACGAACGTCATCACGCTGGACGTCTACGGCGTGCGCGACTACGCCTTCAACGACGGCGCCAGCACGGCCACGTCCAACAACTACGCCATCGACGCCGCGCGCCCCACAGCCAGCATCGTCGTTGCCGACACGGCGCTGGCCGCAGGCGAAACCTCGTTGGTCACCATCACCTTCAGCGAGGCAGTGACCGGCCTCACGACGGTCGACCTCACGGTCGCCAACGGCACGGTCAGCGGCCTGGCCTCCGGTGACGGCGGCATCACCTGGACGGCCACGCTGACGCCCACCGCCAGCTTGACTGACACCACCAACCTGATCACGCTGGACAACGCCGGCGTGCAGGACGCCGCCAGCAACACCGGCTTGGGCACCACCGATTCCAATAACTACGCCATCGACACCGCGCGGCCCACGGCCAGCATCGTCGTCGCCGACACGGCCCTGGCCGCCGGCGAAACGTCGGGCGTGACCATCACCTTCAGCGAGGCGGTGAGCGGCCTGACGACGGCCGACTTCACCGTGGCCAACGGCAGCTTGAGCGGCCTGGCGAGCGGCGACGGCATCACCTGGACCGCCACGCTGACGCCCACCGCCAGCCTCACCGACACGACCAACCTCATCACGCTGGACAACACCGGCGTGCAGGACGCGGCCGGCAACACCGGCACGGGCACGACGGACTCCAACAACTACGCCATCGACACCGCGCGGCCCACCGCCAGCATCGTCGTGGCCGACACGGCGCTGAGCGTGGGCGAGACCTCGGCCGTGACCATCACCTTCAGCGAAGCGGTGAGCGGCCTGACGGCGGCCGACTTCACGGTCGCCAACGGCAACTTGACTGGCCTGGCGAGCGGTGACGGCATCACCTGGACCGCCACGCTGACGCCCACCGCCAGCATCACGGACACGACCAACCTCATCACGCTGGACAACACCGGTGTGCAGGACGCCGCCGGCAACACGGGCACGGGCACGACCGACTCCAACAACTACGCCATCGACACCGCCCGGCCGACGGCCAGCATCGTCGTGGCCGACACGGCGCTGAGCGTGGGCGAGACCTCGGCCGTCACCATCACCTTCAGCGAGGCCGTCAGCGGCTTCACCACGGCCGACCTCACGGTGGCCAACGGCACGGTCACCGGCCTGACCTCCGGCGACGGCATCACCTGGACCGCCACGCTGACGCCCGCGGCCAGCCTCACCGACACGAGCAACCTCATCACGCTGGCCAACACCGGCGTGCAGGACGCAGCCGGCAACACCGGCAGCGGCACGACCGATTCCAACAACTACGCCATCGACACCGTGCGGCCCACGGCCAGCATCGTCGTCGCCGACACGGCGCTGAGCGTGGGCGAGACCTCGGCCGTCACCATCACGTTCAGCGAAGCGGTGAGCGGCCTGGCGGCGGATGACTTCAGCGTCGCCAACGGCACGCTGGGCGGCATCGCCAGCAGCGACGGCGGCATCACCTGGACGGCCACGCTGACGCCCACCGCCAGCATCACGGATACGACGAACCTCATCACACTGACCAACACCGGTGTGCAGGACGCCGCCGGCAACACGGGCACGGGCGCGACCACGTCGAACAACTACGCCATCGACACGGCGCGGCCCACAGCCGGCATCGTCGTCGCCGACACGGCACTGAGCGTGGGCGAGACCTCGGCCGTCACCATCACCTTCAGCGAGGCGGTGAGCGGCCTGACGACGGCCGACTTCACGGTCGCCAACGGCGTGCTCAGCGGCTTGAGCAGCAGCGACGGCGGCGTCACCTGGACGGCCACGCTGACACCCACCGCCAACCTTACTGACACGACCAACCTGATCACGCTGGACAACACCGGCGTGCTCGACGCCGCCGGCAATACCGGCGCCGGCACGACCGATTCCAACAACTACGCCATCGACACCGCGCGCCCCACAGCCAGCATCGTCGTGGCGGACACCGCCCTGTCCGTCGGCGAGACTTCCCTGGTGACCATCACCTTCAGCGAGGCGGTCAGCGGCTTCACGACGGCCGACCTCTCCGTCGAGAACGGCACGGTGGCCGGCCTCGCCAGCAGTGACGGCGGCATCACCTGGACCGCCACGCTGACGCCCACCGCCAACGTCACCGACACGACCAACCTAATCACGCTGGACAACACCGGCGTGCTCGATGCCGCCGGCAACACCGGCGCGGGCTCGACGGACTCCAACAACTACGCCATCGACACCGTGCGGCCCACGGCCAGCATCGTCGTGGCCGACACGGCGCTGGCCGTCGGCGAAACCTCGCTCGTCACCATCACCTTCAGCGAGGCCGTCAGCGGCTTCACGACGGCCGACCTCACCGTCGCCAACGGTACGGTGACCGGCCTGGCCAGCAGCGACGGCGGCATCACCTGGACGGCCACGCTGACGCCGACGGCAAGCGTCACAGCCACGGCCAACCTCGTCACGCTGGCCAACACCGGCGTGCAGGACGCCGCCGGCAACACCGGCAGCGGCACGACCGACTCCAACAACTACGCCATCGACACCGCGCGCCCCACAGCCAGCATCGTCGTGGCCGACACCGCGCTGGCAATCGGCGAGACCTCGCTGGTGACCATCACCTTCAGCGAGGCCGTCAGCGGCTTCACGACGGCTGACCTCACCATCGCCAACGGCACGGTCAGCGGCCTGGCCAGCAGCGATGGCGGCATCACCTGGACGGCCACGTTCACGCCCACCGCCGGCATCACGGCCGCAGCCAACGTCATCACGCTGGCCAACATCGGCGTGCAGGATGCCGCCGGCAACACCGGCGCGGGCACGACCGCCTCAGCCAACTACGCCATCGACACTGCCAGACCCACGGCCAGCATCGTCGTGGCCGACGCGGCCCTGGCCGCCGGCGAGACCTCGGGGGTCACGATCACCTTCAGCGAGGCGGTGAGCGGCTTCACGACGGCCGACCTCGCGGTCGCCAACGGCACGGTCAGCGGCCTGGCCAGCAGCGACGGCGGCATCACCTGGACGGCCTCGCTGACGCCGACGGCAAGCGTTACGGACACAACCAACCTCATCACGCTGGCCAACAGCGGCGTGCAGGACGCCGCCGGCAACACCGGCAGCGGCACGACCGACTCCAACAACTACGCCATCGACACCGCGCGCCCCACAGCCAGCATCGTCGTGGCCGACACCGCGCTGGCAATCGGCGAGACCTCGCTGGTGACCATCACCTTCAGCGAAGCGGTGAGCGGCCTGACGGCGGCCGACTTCACGGTGGCCAACGGCACGCTCAGCGGCATCGCCAGCAGCGACGGCGGCATCACCTGGACGGCCACGCTGACACCCACCGCCAGCATCACGGACACGACCAACCTCATCATGCTGGCCAACACCGGCGTGCAGGACGCGGCCGGCAATTCCGGCACTGGCACGACCGACTCCAACAACTACGCCATCGACACCGCAAGGCCGACCGCCACGCTGACACTGCTGGACGCCCCCGGCGCCGCCGCCGACACGCTGGTCTACGAGCTGCGCGGCTCGGAGGCGCTGACCCATGTGGATGCCACCGACTTCGCGCTGCTGGCCACCGGCGGCGCCGAGGGCAGCATCACCAGCGTGACGCGCGTCGACGACAGCACCTGGCGCATCACCGTCACCAACGTGAACGGCGCCGGCTCGCTGGCGCTGCAGCTCAAGGCCACCGGCGGCGACATCGCCGACGCCGCTGGCAACACGCTGGCCCCGCCGGTGCTGGGCGACACCCACGCGGTCGACACGCTGGCCGTGGTCGCCCCGCCTCTGCCGCCGGAGCCCATGCCGCCCGCGCCGCCACCGGCGCCGGTGCCACCGCCCATCACGCCGCCCATCGTGCTGCCCTCGGTCGCGCTGCCGGTCGACGTGCCGGCGCCGAGCGCCATCGGAACGGCCATCCTCCCCGGCCCGGACGCGCGGCTGCCGCAGCCGGATTTCGGATCCCGCGCCACGACCGGCAGCCCGCTCAGGTCGGTGCCGGACGTGGGCGACTTCAGCGCCGTCAGTGGCGCGGCGATCAACATCCAGCTGCCCGCCAACACCTTCACCACCTCCGGCGCCGACGGCGGCAACGCAGCGCTGAACTACATCGCCAGGCAGTCGAACGGCCAGCCCCTGCCCAGCTGGCTGAGGTTCGACCCCGTTACCGGCCGCTTCGAGGGCACGCCACCGGCCGGCGTCACCCTGAAGCTGAGCATCGAGGTGACGGCCCGCGACAGCCAGGGCCGCCAGGCCACCACCCACCTCGACTTGGACATCCGGCCGGCCGCCGCGCGGCCGGCGCCGGCGAGCCCGCCCGCGCGCGACGGCCAGCAGTCGCTGGGCCGCCCGGCGCTGGACCAGCAGTTCCGCAACGCCGCGCTCAAGGGCCAGGGCACGCAGCTGGCGCGCCATCTGCAGGCCGCCGCCGTCCGGGCGACTCCATCGAACAACAGCTGATGCCGACACAACACCAAGCCAAGGGACAGACAACCATGAACAACGCCGCCCGCATGACCGCCCGCCTGAGCGTCATCGCCATCGCCGCCGCCCTGAGCGCCTGCGCCATCACACCGCAGCCCATCGCCGGCGACGCACGCCTCAGCGCCCTCGGCCAGGAGCGCGCCGAGCTGACGCGCGACCAGGAGGCCATCACCGCCCCGGTCACGCTGGAGCAGGCCTCGGCCCGCGCCATCAAGTACAACCTGGACTACCGCATCAAGGCGATGGAAACGGCCCTGGCGCAGGGCACGCTGGACAACGCCAGCTTCGACCTGCTGCCCCGCCTCAGCGTGGCCGCCGGCTACGGCAACCGCGACAACGACGCGGCCTCGTCGTCGCGCAGCATCATCACCGGCCAGCAGTCGCTGGAACCCTCCATCTCCAGCGAGCGCTCGCGCCGCAATGCCGACCTGGGCCTGTCCTGGAACGTGCTGGACTTCGGCGTCAGCTACTACCAGGCCCACCAGCAGGCCGACCGCCTCCTGGCTGCGCAGGAACGCCGCCGCAAGACCATCCAGCTGATCATGCAGCAGGTGCGCCAGGCCTGGTGGCAGGCCGCCGGGGCGCAGGCCCTGGCCGGCAAGATCGAGCCGCTGCTGGCGCAAAGCCGCTCGGCGCTGGCCGACTCGCGCAAGATCGAAGCCGAGCGCCTGCAGCCGCCGCTGGAGACGCTGAACTACCAGCGCCAGCTGCTGGACATCATTCGCCAGTTGGAAGCCATCAACGACGAGCTGGCCCAGGCCAAGCCGCGCCTGGCCGCGCTGATGAATCTGGAGCCGGGCAAGCCCTTCGAGCTGGCCTTGCCCGCCGGCCTGACCGTGCCCACCATCAGCGTCTCCGTCGACAAGATGGAAGAGACCGCACTGCTGAACCGGCCCGAGCTGATGGAGGCCCGCTACAACGAGCGCATCGGCCAGCTGGAAACGCGCAAGGCGCTGGCCAAGCTGCTGCCGGGCGTGGAGTTCAACGTCGGCGCGCACTACGACAGCAACAGCTTCCTGGCCAACAACCAGTGGCGCGACCTGGGCCTGCGCGTGAGCTGGAACCTGCTCAACGTCTTCAACGCCGACGGCATCAAGAAGACCGCCCAGCTGCAGAGCGACATCGCCCATCAGCAGAAGCTGGCGCTGAGCATGGCCGTGCTGGCGCAGACGCAGGTGGCCCTGCGCGACTACGCCGGCCGCAAGCGCCAGTTCGAGCTGAGCGCCGAGCAGGACAGCGTCGAGCAGCGCATCCTCACCCACACCCGCAACGCCGCCAACGCCGAAGCGCAAGGCCGGCTCGGCGAGATCCGCGCCAGTGCCGGCGCGCTGTTCAGCGAGCTGCGCCGCCACCAGACCTATGCCGCGCTGCAAGGCGCCTACGGCCAGATGCTGGCCACGCTGGGCGTGGACCCGCTGCCCGAGAACATGGCCGCCCGCGACGTGAACGGCGTGGCTCAGGCGCTGCTGGCCTCCGAGGCGCAGTGGGCGTTGCAGGTGGCGCCGGTGACTGCGCAGGCCGCACCCGCAGCTGCGGAAAAGGGCTCGATGTGAGGTCGTTGGTTCTTGCCGTGATGACGGCGGCAGCGCTGAACGCGTCGGCCGCCACGCCCGCCAACACGGACACCGGGCTGACCAACAAGGACGGCCAGGTGCGCGCGCAGATCAGCGCCCGCAACGAGGTCGTGCTGTCCAGCGAGCTGTCGGCCAAGATCGCCAGCCTGCCGCTGCGCGAGGGCGAGTCCTTCAAGGCCGGGCAGACGCTGGTGAGCTTTGACTGCTCGCTCTACCAGGCCCAGCTCAACAAGGGCCAGGCCACGCTGGACGCGGCCCGCCAGGTGCTGAGCGTCAACACCCGGCTGGCCGAGCTGAACTCCATCGGCAAGCTGGAGCTGGCCACGGGCGAGGCCAAGGTCAAGGAGGGCGAGGCCGAGGTCAGCTTCCTGCAGACCACGCTGCGCAAGTGCACGGTCAGTGCGCCCTGGGCCGGCCGCGTCGTCAAGCGCCTGGCCGCTGCGCACCAGTTCGTCACGCCGGGCACCCAGCTGCTGGCCATCCAGGATGCCGGCGAGCTGGAGGTGCACATGATCGTGCCGTCCAAGTGGCTGGCACGCATCAAGGTCGGTGGCAGCTTCAGTGTGCAGGTCGAGGAGCTGGGCAAGAGCTTCAACGCCCGCGTGCAGCGCCTGGGCGCGCGCATCGACCCGCTGAGCCAGTCCATCGAGGTGGTCGGCGTCGTCAACGGCGCCGGTGGCAACCTGCTGCCGGGCATGAGTGGCTGGGCCGTGTTTCCGTGAGTGGCGTCCCTCCCGAGCTGCTGGCCCTGCTCCAGCTCGGCCGCCGCGCGCGTGAGGCCGCCAGCGCCGAGACGTTGGGCTTCACGATGGCCAACGAGACGCGCCAGCTCTTCGCCTATCGCCAGGCCGCGTTCTGGCTGGGCGGCAAGCTGGGCCGCGTCGCCGCCGTGTCGGGCCTGCCGCAGGTGGAGAGCAACGCGCCCTATGTGCAGTGGCTGGGCGAGCTGTGTGCGCTGCAGGACGCCCTCGCGCCAACCCTGGTCGACCCCGCCACGCTGCCGCCGCTGACGGCCGAGCGCTGGGGCGACTGGCTGCCCGCGCACGCGCTGTGGCTGCCGCTGCTGCACGCCGGCCAGCCCCAGGGCGGCCTGCTGTTCGCTGCCGACGAGCCCTTCGCCGAGCACACGCTGGGCCTGGCCGCCGAGCTGGCCGACAGCTATGCCCATGCGCTGGCGGCGCTGGCCCCGCGCCGCACGCTGGCCGAGCGTGCCATGGCCGCGCTCAAGCCCACGCGCCGGCGCCTGATCGCGCTGGCCGTGCTGGCCGCCGTCGCGCTGTGCCCGGTGCGGCAGTCGGTGCTGGCACCGGCCGAGGTGGTGGCGCTGGAGCCCTTCATCGTTCGCGCGCCGCTGGACGGCGTCATCGACAGGCTGCTCGTCCAGCCCAACCAGCCGGTGAAGGCCGGCATGCCGCTGTTCGCGATGGACACGACGGCGCTGCAGACGCGCCGCGACGTGGCCAGCAAGGCCTATGACGCCGCGCAGGAGGAGTTCCGCATCTCCGCGCAGGCGGCGGTGACCGACGACAAGAGCAAGCGCGACGTGGCCTTGCGGCGCGGCGAACTGGAGGAGAAAGGCGTGGAGCTCAGCTACGCGGCCGACCAGTTGGGCCGCGTGCAGGTCAGCGCCGAGCGCGACGGCCTGGCCGTGTTTGCCGATGCCAACGACTGGCCGGGCCGCGTCGTCACGCTGGGCGAGCGCATCCTGCTGCTGGCCGACCCGGCCAAGGTGGCGCTCGCCATCGACATGCCCGCCGGCGAACACTTGGCGCTGCAGCCCGGCATGGCCGTCACGCTGCACCCCAACGCCGACCCGCTGAGCAGCTTCGACGCCCGCATCACGCAGATCGCCTACAGCGCCGAACCCGCGCGCGACGGCGTGCTGGCCTACCGGTTGAAGGCCGAGTTCGTGCTCGCCGATGGCCAGCCGCCGCGCATCGGCCTGATGGGCATGGCCACGCTGGAGGGCACGCGCGTGCCGCTGCTGTACTACGCGCTGCGCCGGCCGCTGACGGCCGTGCGGCAGTGGCTGGGCTGGTGATGGACAAGCTGCCCCCGCTGCGCCAGGAGCTGGCCCTGCAGCCCGGGCCCGCCGCTGACGACGGCTCGCCCACCTGGACCCTGCACGACCCCGCCGCCAACCGCTTCTACCAGCTCGGCTGGGCCGCCTTCGAGATCCTGTCGCGCTGGTCGCTGGGCAACGAGGCCGCCGTGCTTGCCGCCGTGCGCGCCGAGACCACGCTGCAGGTCGACGCGCAGGACATCGCCGGCGTGGCCAGCTTCCTGCAACACCACCACCTGCTGCTCGCCACCGGCGCGGCCGACACCGCCAGGCTGGCGGCCCATGCAGGCGCCGGCCGGCCGGGCCTCTGGCACTGGCTGCTGCACCACTACCTGTTCTTCCGCATCCCGCTGTTCCGCCCCATGCCGCTGCTGGCGCGCACGGCGGGCTGGGTGGGCTTCGTGTTCAACCCGCGCTTCTGGTGGGCCATGGCCGCAGTGGCCGTGGCCGGCCTGTACCTCGTCTCCCAGCGTTGGGACAGCTTCGTGCACAGCTTCACCGCCTATGGCAACTGGCAGGGCTGGCTGGGCATCGCCGTGGCGCTGTCGCTGGCCAAGGTGCTGCACGAGTTCGGCCATGCGCACGCGGCCTACCGCCACGGCTGCCGCGTGCCGGCCATGGGCGTGGCCTTCCTCGTTATGTGGCCTGTGCTCTACACCGACACCAACGAGGCCTGGAAGCTGGGCAGCCGGCGCGCCCGCCTGCAGATCGGCGCGGCCGGCATGGCCGCGGAGCTGGCCCTGGCCGCCTGCGCCACGTTGCTGTGGAGCTTTCTGCCCGACGGGCCGCTGCGGGCCGGCGTCTTCATGCTGGCCACCAGCACCTGGCTGGTGACGCTGGCCATCAACCTCAGCCCCTTCATGCGCTTCGACGGCTATTTCCTGCTGTCAGACCTGCTCAACATGCCCAACCTGCACGAGCGCGCCTTCGCCTTCGGCCGCTGGCGGCTGCGCGAGTTGCTGTTCGGCCTGGGCCTGCCCGCGCCGGAGGCCGTCGCGCCCGGGCGCCGGCGCTTCCTCGTGCTGTTCGCCTGGGGCACCTGGGCCTACCGCTTCGTCCTCTTCATCGGCATCGCGCTGCTGGTCTACCACCTGTTCTTCAAGCTGCTGGGCGTGCTGCTGCTGGCGGTGGAGCTGGGCTGGTTCCTGGTGCTGCCGATGTGGCGCGAGCTGCGCGCCTGGTGGCAGCTGCGCGCCGGCCTGGGCTGGAACGCGGCCTGCCGCCGCACGGCCGTGCTGGCCGCTGCGGCGCTGCTGCTCATGCTGCTGCCCATCTGGGGCGGCGTGCGCGCGCCGGCCATGCTGCTGGCCGAGCGCTCGCAGCATGTCTACGCGCCGGCGGCGGCGCAGGTGCAGGCCGTGCATGTGAAGGCGGGCGAGGCCGTGCGCGCGGGCCAGTTGCTGCTGGTGCTGGCCTCGCCCGACCTGCAGGCCCAGCTCGCGCGCGATGAGGCGCGGGAGCGCAAGCTGCGCTGGCAGCTCGGCCAGCAGGACTTCGACCCGCGCCTGCAGGCCGCCGGCGGCGCGCTGACCAGCCGCTGGGAAGCCGCCCGCGAAGCGCTGGCGGGCACGCGCTCGCTGGTCGAGCAACTGCAGATCCGCGCCGCCTTCGATGGCCGCATCGCCAGCGACAACCCGGCCCTGCAGCGCGGCGGCTGGATTCCGAAGGGCGAGCCGCTGCTGCAGATCGCCTCGCCCGAAGGTGTGCGCGTGGAGGCCTTCGTCGACGAGCAGGCGCTAGCGCGCCTGAGCGGCCAGGCCGGTGGCGGCAGCTTCATTGCCGACCAGCCCGGCCTGCCGCGCGTCAGCTGCCAGCGCCTGGCGGCCGACAAACTCAACGTGCCCACGCTCAAGTTCGCTGCGCTGGCCTCGGTCAATGGCGGCGCCATTGCCGCCGCACGGTCCGCGCGCGAGCCGGCGGTGCTCCAGCCCCTGCAAAGCCTGTTCCGCGTGCGCCTGGACGACTGCACCGGCCCCGCCGGCACGCTGCGCGAACTCAGCGGCAGCGCCACGCTGGACGCCCGCCGCGAGAGCCTGTTCGGGCGCTGGGCGCGCGCGGCGCTGGTGTTGTGGCGGCAGGAGGGCGGGCTGTGAGGGCCGGCCCGCTGTGTGGGTGCCCGCGCTGATACAGCGCCCCGCCCGACCCGCCCCGCTGTAGCTTCACGCGCACGCCGCCAACCGCTGCAATGGCGGCATGAACGAGCTGCTGCCCCTGATGACCTACTGCCTGCTGATGTCCGGCACGCCCGGCCCCAACAACATGCTGATGGTGTCCAGCGGGGCGCATCACGGCTACCGGCGCACGCTGCCGGCCGTGCTGGGCATCAACACGGGCGTCGCGCTTCTGACTTTCGCCGCCTGCCTGGGCCTGGGCGCCTTGTTCACCGCCTGGCCGCCGCTGCACGCCGCGCTCAAGCTCGCCGGCACGCTCTACATGCTGGTGCTGGCCTGGCGCCTGGCGGGCAGCACGGCAGCTCAGGCGCGGGCGCCGGAGAAGCTGGGATTCATGCAGGCCGTGCTGTTCCAGGTGGTGAACCCCAAGAGTTGGGTCAAGGCGGTGACGCTCGCGTCGGTCTTCATGCCCACCGGCTACGCCCCGATCTCCGGCGCCATGCTCGTCAGCCTGATCGGCGCGGTCATCGGCTTTCCCTGCACGTCGACATGGGCGCTGTTCGGCGCGTGGATAGGGCGCTTCCTGTCCAGCCCCACACGGCAGCGTGTGTTCAATGCCATCATGGCCGCCTCCCTGGCCGTGCTCGCTCTCATGCTGTTGCGCTGATGTTCTCGCTGGACCGCGACTCCCCCACCCCGCTGGCTGACCAGATCGAGCAGCGCCTGCACGCGCTGATGGTCAGCGCCCAGCTGCCGCCCGGCGCGCGGCTGACGTCCATCCGCCAGCTCGCCACGCAACTCGGCGTCAGCCCCAACACCGTCGTCACCGCCTACGACCGGCTCGTGGCCGCCGGCCTGATCGACTCGCGCGGCACGGCCGGCTTCTTCGTCGCCGAAGGCCCCGCCAACGCCATGCCCGACGCCGTCCGCGTGGAGGCCGGCGAGGAACAGGATGCCGTCTGGCTGGCCCAGCAGGCCAACGACCAGAAGGCCGGCGTGCTGCTGGCCAGCAGCGGCGCCTTGCCCGCCACCTGGCTGGAAGACGCCGTCCCCGCCGCCGCCGTGCAGCGCGGCCTGGCGCGCGCCACCGCCGGCATGGCCTCGCGCTGCCCGCCGCAGGGCCTGCCGGAACTGCGCGAACGCATCGCGACGCTGCTGCGCGGCCAAGGCATGGCCGTGGACGCCGGTCGCGTGCTGACGACCTACGGCGGCACCCACGCCATCGACCTGATCTGCCGCGCCTTCCTGCGCCCCGGTGACGCGGTGGCCGTGGAAACGCCGGGCTACTTCCTGCTCTTCGACCGCCTGCGCCAGGCCGGCGTCAACATCGTGCCCGTGCCGCGCCGGCATGACGGCATCGACCTGGACGCGCTGGACGCCGCCTGCACCCAGCACCGGCCGCGCCTGCTCTTCATCCAGAGCGTGCTGCACAACCCCACCGGCTGGGGCAGCACGGCCGCCAACCTGCACCGCGTGCTGATGCTGGCGCAGCGCCACAACCTGCTCATCGCCGAGGACGACGTGCAGGGACACTTCCACCCCCTGACCCCATGCCAGCCGACGCGGCTGGCGCAGCTGTCCGGGCTGGACGGCGTCATCTACTACTCCAGCTTTGCCAAGGCCATGAGCCCGGCGCTGCGCCTGGGCTACATGGCCGCCGAGCCGGCACTGATCAAGGCGCTGCTGCGCGAGAAGATCCTGTCGGTGCTGACGACGGCGGCCCTCAACGAGTTCGTGCTGCTGGAGGTGCTGGCCGCCGGCCGCTGGCGCAAGCATCTGGAGCGCCTGCAGCAGCGCCTGGGCACGGCACGCGTCAGCGCCGCACGCCAGCTGCGCGAGGCCGGCGTGCTGCTGGAGCACGCGGGCGAAGGCGGGCTATTTTTGTGGGGCGCGCTGCCGGCGGGGGTGGACGTGGACGGCGTCGTCAAGGAAGCCTTCCGGCGCAACATCCTGCTCGTGCGCGGCGCCACCTTCGCGGCAGACGGCGCGGCCGATCCGCACATCCGCTTCAACGTCGCCTTCAGCCAGCAGCCAAGGTTGGCGGACTTCCTGCAGGAGCAGCTCAGCGCCGCCACCAGTGCGCGCATGGTGCTGGACCGGGCACGCCATCCGCAGCTTCTGGCGGTGGTGGGCGCCGATGGCTCTGCCAAGCCGGACCAACGCAGTCCTCGCAAATCCTGATCTGATGCGCGACCTGCGCTTTGCGCGGAGATCGTCGAATCAGAGGATGCGTTTGCCCCCGTTCAGCACGTCAAATCGGCGCGGCTCGTCCAGGAGGGAACGATGACGCATCTGAACAATGTCTTCTTCGACAAAGGAGCCAACCGGGCGCGCGAAGGCATGAGCATGATTCGTCCGATAGAGCTCCCCAAGGGAACGGTCATCTATCGCTTCTATGACAGCAATCGCTCACGAAGCCCCGAAGAGGGCATGCAAGGCGTCTGGTGGCTGGAGTTCGAGTACTTTCAGAAGGTCAAGCACTTCGCCGCTCAGCATGGCTACAGCTTCAGCTACGCGGCACGCCTGTTCGCGGCCATCCTCTATGAATGGAGCGAAGTGAACTCGTATGTCGCGTGCCAGCTCAACGCGCCGCTTCATGCGTGGAAAGGGCGAGGCAAGCAGGTGGAAAGCACCGGCAAGGACTCCCGCGACCTGGCCACGATGACACCCATGCAAAGCGTCTTGGAGATCTATCAGCTTTGCGTGCCTGGGTTGGATGGCGCGTTCTCCATTGCGCCGCGAGCCCTGCAAGTGACCAAGAGTGGTGCGCTTTGAGTCTTCAACAAACCAGCGCACCGAATCTCAGCATCACAGCAGCCTCAGACGCCAGCTCGGCGCACCGCTGGCGCCTGCCGGCGGCGCTGCCACTGCTCGACGGCGCTGACGACGCTCTCCCATGCCCGCCGGTCGTAGGTGACGGCGGCAAAAAGGTTGTCCTTACTGGGCTGCTGCCGGACGGCCGTGCTCGCCAGCAGCTCCAGCGCCTCACGCGCAGACGCCACGCAGCCGGCGAGGTCGGCAAACGTCGATCCCACGCGGTGGAACAGCAGGCCGCGATGCAGCTCCGTGGCCTTCAGCGACGGCGCCTCCAGCGCGCGCAGAAAGATTCGCGCCCGGCCTTCGCCGAGCAATTCAACGCAAAGTTCGCGGCGCCAGCCGGTCAGGGTCTGTTCTGCCGTCAAGGTGATCGGCTCTTCATCAATTTCCAGGGTCATCGCCCGAGTCTGCACTACGCCTCGTGACGATCTGCCGCGGGTTGTATCGCGATGCGTCTCAAGAGGCTTGCCGCATGGCGGGGCGGCAACAAGTTGCGCTCTGTTTCGCCGTCAGCGTGGCGGCTGCGGCACGGGCGGCGCCACGCTGACCGCGTCGCCCACGCGGATGGCCCCGCCTTCGAGGATGCGCGCCGTCATGCCGCCATGGCCGCGCATTGCGGCATAACCGCCTGGTCCGATGACCTCCTCCATGCGCGAGCAGGGCGCGCAGGGGCCGACGATCTGGATCAGCGCGTCACCGATGCGCAGCGTGGCGTTCTTCAGCGACAGCAGGTTGATGCCCGAGACGACCAAGTTGCGCCGCAGCCCGACCGCATCGACCGGTCCGCTGCGCGCGAACGCGGCGATGAGGGGCAGATGCTCCTGCTGGATCAACGTGACCTGGCGTGTCGACAACTCCGCCTCGCCGCGCTTGCCCAGGCGGTCGTCGGCCAGGCCGATGTGGGCGAGGGCCATCGTCTGCTCGATCAAACGCGCCGGGTCGCGCGGATTGCCGCGCACGACGATGGCCTCGACGCGACCCTGGATGTGGGCGGGCGGGATCATGAGGTCGCGAATGGTCTTCATGCCCTGCACCTTATCCGACCGCCCTGCTGACAAGCTGTTGTCAATGCCCGCCGGCAACATCCGGGCCACACAGTTTGCACAGCAATGCCCTCCATGAACAGCACCGCCAGCCGGTTCGAAAGCCCCACAGTCTCGGCACAGTCCACCTTGTGGGCGGACGCAGCGTCCGCTGACGCGACCGCACCGCGCGGCAACTGGATTGCCGTGGCCAGCGCCACCCATGCACGCCGGGGCTGCGCGGAGCGCGGCGCCGGCTATATGCAGGTCTGCCACGGCAAGGCCGCGCCGCTGCGACGCGTGAAGCCCGGCGACCGCATCGCCTACTACGCGCCCACCGTCACCATGGGCGGCACCGACAAATTGCAGGCTTTCGTGTCGCTGGGGCTGGTCAAGCCCGGCGAGCCCTATGCCTTCGACATGGGCGGCGGCTTCGTTCCCTTCCGCAAGGACGTGGACTACGTGCCCGCCTGCGAAGCGCCCATCGCGCCGCTGCTCGACCACTTCGAGTTCGTGCAGGACCGCGCGCGCTGGGGCTATGCCTTCCGTTTCGGGCTGTTCGCCATCAGCGACCACGACATGCGGCTGATCGCCGATGCCATGCGTGCGGACGTGGATGCCATGCATTTCTGAAACGAGGATTTCCCGCATGTCATGCGCCGACCAGGCCCCGCCTTCGCCTTCGGCCATCGCAGAGGTCGCCAAGGCCTGGGTCGATGGCTGGGTGCTTTCACGGCAGACACCGGCCGCCACGGACCACGGCAGCCATCTGACGATCCTGGTGGGTGCGCCCGGCCACAGCGTGCGCCACGTGTTCACGGCATTCAGTGCCGAGACCGTTCAACGGCTTGCCCACGGGCCATGCGCTGACGGGACCTGGCTGAAAGTGATGGCGCCTCAGCACGCCGTGAAGCCTCTGCTGCCCTCGCACTGGCAGGTGCACGAGCACGAGTACCTCATGCACACACCGCTGGGCGGCGCGATGCCGACATCGCACGCGCCGCGCGTCGACCTTGAACGCCGCGGCGACGTCGTGACCGCCACGCTGCTCGGCGCTGACGGCGCCGTCGCTGCCCGCGCCAAAGCCGCCGTGATCGGCACCGCCGCGGTTTTCGATCAGGTCGTCACCGAGCCCCAGCATCGCCGCAAGGGCTACGGCGCCCTGCTGATGTCGAGGCTCGCGGCAGAGTGCCGGGCCCGCGGCGCCACGCGGGGCATCCTGGTCGCGATCGATGCGGGCCGGCTGCTGTACTCGGCGCTGGGCTGGGCCGTCGTCGCCGAGGTCACCGCCGCTTCGTGGGCCGCGCCTTGACGCCCTAACCTCCGCCTCACCTTCCCCTCATCGAGCCCTCACCCGCCCTCCCTAGAGTCCACGGCATCGGCTGCGCCGCAGCCCGCCCCTAGAGGAGAGTTCTCGATGACCCAGACCGCCAAGATGACGCTGACTGCCACGGCCGCTGCGCTGCTGGCTGCCGGTGTGACGCTGACCACCACGGCTTCGGGCTGGACTTTGCCTGCGCTGTTCAAGGACAAGGCGCCCGTTTCGGCCTCCGTCGCTGCGCCCGCAACGGGCGACGCCACGCCGGGCAGCGCAGCACCCACCGTCGTGGCGCTTGCCGCCACCGCCACGCCTGTGCCGGCCATCGCGCTGCCGCCGGCCCAAGTGCCCAACTACCGCGCCATCGTGCAGACGCAGGGCCCGGCCGTCGTCGGCATCACCGTGGCCGGCCTGCACAAGGTGGGCGCCGAAGACTCTGACGACGCGCCCGCCGCGCGTGGTGATGACGACCCCTTCTTCCGCTTCTTCCGCGGCGTGCCGGGCATGCGCATGCCTCAGCAAGGCGCCCAACCCTTCCGCGGCCAGGGCTCGGGCTTCATCATCAGCAGCGACGGCATCGTGCTGACCAATGCCCACGTCGTGCGCGACGCCAAGCAGGTCACCGTCAAGCTCAGCGACCGGCGCGAGTTCGCGGCCAAGGTGCTGGGCAGCGACCCGGCCACCGACATCGCCGTGCTAAAGCTGGACGCCACCGGCCTGCCCACCGTGCAGCTTGGCGACGCCAAACAAGTGCAGGTGGGCGACTACGTGCTGGCCATCGGCGCGCCCTATGGCTTCGAGCAGACGGCCACGCAGGGCATCGTCAGCGCCAAGGGCCGCTCGCTGCCGGGCGAGAGCGTGGTGCCCTTCATCCAGACCGACGCGGCCGTGAACCCCGGCAACTCGGGCGGCCCGTTGTTCGACGCCTCGGGTCGCGTCGTCGGCGTCAACGCGCAGATCTATTCGCAGAGCGGCGGCTTCCAGGGCCTGGCGTTTTCCATCCCCGTGGACGTGGCGCTGAAGGTCAAGGACCAGATCGTTGCCCACGGCAAGGTGGAGCATGCGCGGCTGGGCGTGACGCTGCAGGACTTGTCGGCGCCGCTGGCCGCATCCTTCGGGCTGGAGGCGCCGGACGGCGCGCTGGTGTCCAGCGTGCAGCCGGGCAGCGCGGCCGCCAAGGCGGGGCTGAAGTCGGGGGACGTCATCACGGCAATAGACGGCGAGCCGGTGCGCGTGGCGGGCGATGTGTCCAGCCGCGTGGGCCTGGCGCGGCCGGGCGAGAAGCTCAAGCTGGCGCTGTGGCGCGACAAGAGCCGCGTCAGCGAGACGGTGGCGCTGGGCCGCGCCGACAAGGACGAGCAGGAAGCCGCCGCCACGCCGCAGGGCGGTTCGCTGGGCCTGGCGCTGCGCCAGTTGCAGCCTCAGGAACTGCGCGGCTCGGGGCTGGACCATGGCCTGCTGATCGAGCGCGTGACCGGCCCGGCGCAGCTGGCCGGCGTGCAGGCCGGCGACGTGCTGCTGGCGCTGAACGGCAAGCCGGTGCAGGACATCGAGCAGGTGCGCAATGCGCTGAAGAGCAGCCCGAAGCAGGTGGCGCTGCTGGTGGCGCGGGACGGTCAGCAGATCTTCGTGCCGGTGCGGCTGGGCTGATCTGGCACCAAGACTGTCCGTCTCGACCGAGAAGGACAGTTGGCAGGCGCCGGGCGCCGAGCATGGCCGGGCCGATCGGGCGGCGCGAGTGGTTCGCGTCTGCCGGGTCGGCCCACTGCCATCTGGAGCCCGACACGCCATGCCCATGCACTTGCACTTGCCCGCCTCCACCCGCCGCGCCGCGCTGGGCCTGCTGATCGCCCTGTGCGGCCTCGCCCGCGCCGAACCGCTGCACCCGGCCCCGCACGACCTCGTCGGCCTGGACCTGACGCTGCAGATCGAGAAGGCCGAAGGCCCCGCCGCCGGCAGCTACCCCAGCCAGGGCGCCATCGTCCGCCGCGTGCTGCCGCGCGGGCAGTGGATCTCCCACGGCGCGGGCGGCCCCAACCACCGCGACGGCCAGGGCAGTTCGCAGTGGCGCCGTGACGGCGCGCACACGCTGGTGGAGACCGCCCGCGACAGCTCGGGCCAGCCGGCAGGGTCCAGCTTCAGCTACCACTTCGACACGCCGCAGGGTGGGCGCTGGGTGTGGCGCATCAACGATGGCCAGGCCACGCTAGTCGGCAGCTTCACCACCGCGCCCAGCGCGCCCACGGCTGAGCAGCAGCTGGCCCCCACCACCAACGCCGGGCTGCATGTGCCGCTGGTCATCAAGGCCGCCACGTCGGCCACCGTGCCGGCCGACCGCTACCCCACCGGCGGCCTCGTGCTGCAGACCTATAGCCCGGACGGCACGCTGACCTTCCAGGGTTTCGGGCCCGGCACGCTCAACTCCAGGGGCACCTACACCTACCAGCGCCTGTCGGCCAACACGGCGGTGGAGGAGACGGTGCAGACCAGCGACTTCTTCGTCTACCCATACACGATGGTCTACACCTTCACGACGCCCAACTCGGGCACCTGGTTCCAGAACTTCGGCAACGGGCTGATCTACTTCTCCGGTACCTTCGACACCTTCACCACCGCGCGCCCTCCCATCCCAGCTCGATGACCGAACTCCTGAAGGCCGTGTGCCTGTGCTCGGCCAGCCTGGGCGGCTGGACGCTGCTGGGCCTGCTGCTGTCGCGCCGCGGCGAGCCGGCGCTGCGCTGGACGCTCGCCGTCTTCGTGGCCCTGCTCGTCGTGCCACCGCTGCGCCTGTACGTGGAGCTGGCGCGCGGCGAGGCCTGGGCGCCGCTGGGCATCTGGGCCCATTCGCTGACCTGGGCCTACGGCCCCCTGCTGCTGCGCGCGGTAGGCCTGGCGCTGCTGTGGCCGCCCGGCCCCTGGCGCCACCCGGCGCACCTGCTGCCCGTGCTGCTGGTGGGCGCGGCGGCCGTGGGCGGCGCGGACTGGGCGCAGTCGCGCGCCCTCGTGCTGCTGCTGGCCCTGCAGACGCTGGGCTACGCGGGCTACGCACTGCGCGCCTGCTGGCACGAACGGGCGCGGCTGCGCCAGCTCGCCGCCGGCCACCGCAACAGCCGTGCGCACTGGATGCTGTTCGTCGCCACCGGCCTCGTCGCCGCCTGCGTCTGGGACCTGAGCATGTTCGCCTTGTTCGCCAGCGGCCACCTGCCCGCCAGTGGACTGCTGGCCGGCTTCGCGTTGGGCCTGGCGCTCTATGTGGACGGCATCGCGCTGCTGGCCCTGTATCCGCCCGCCCGGCTGGACACCACGGCCGAACAGCCGCAACCCGCCGACCAGCCTGTGGTTGCCAAGCCTGCACCGCGCGCGCTGGAACTCAGCCCCGAAGCCGCCCGCGAGCTGACGGCCCGGCTGGCACGCCTGGTGCAGGCCGAGGCCCCGCACCGCGACCCCGACATCTCCCTGCCCCGCCTGGCCGCGCTGATGGACGTCACGCCCCACCAGCTCTCCGAACTGCTCAACCTGCACCTGGGCAGCAGCTTCTACGACTACCTGAACCACTGCCGCCACGAGGACGCGCTGCGCCTGCTGGAGCAAGGCGGCGCCGACCTCACCGTCGCCGACATCGCCTACCGCGCCGGCTTCAACAACCGCAACAGCTTCTACAAGGTGTTCAAGGAGAAGACGGGGCTGACGCCAAGCGACTACCGAAGGCAGCAGCAGCGACGGGCGTGAAAACTCACGAGGAAGGCAGCGCGCGTGCTGAGCTAGGCTGCGCGCCATTGCGTCACGCCCACCTGGCCCACTTTGGAAATCCTGTTCGAACTGCTGGCCGAGCTGCTTTTCCAGATCGTGGGCGAAGTGCTTGTGGAGCTGGGCCTGCACTCGCTGGCCGAGCCGTTTCGCCGCAAGCCCAATGTCTGGCTGGCCGTGCTGGGTTATGCGCTGCTGGGGGCCCTGCTCGGCGCGCTGAGCCTGTGGGCCTTCCCCAACCACTTGACACGCGACGGTTGGCCACGGCTGGCGAACCTCGTCGTCACACCGGTCATCGCCGGCGTCGCCATGGCCTTGATCGGCCGCTGGCGCGCACGCCGTGGCGACACGGTGCTGCGCATCGACCGCTTCGCCTACGGCTACCTGTTTGCGCTGGCGGTGGCCATCGTGAGATTCAACTTCGCAAGCTCATGAGCACCACCCGCTGGTCTCTGCTCCTCGCTGCCGCGCTGGCCGGTGTTGCCGCCGTGATCTACGCGATGCGCGAGCCGGTCGAAAGGCCGCCTGCATCGACCTCCGAGCCGACGGCGGCCGCGTTGCCGTTGAACGTGCCGGCCAGCGCGCCAGCCAGCCCGATCAGGAGCGGCGCCACCAGCGCCGCGTCAGGGCCAGCAGCCCCGTCCACCAGTACACCGACATCAGCCAAACCCCGGATCGGCTCCGAAGGCTATGGACCGCACATCGAGCGCGCCCAAGCCGGCAACGACGCGGACGCAGCCTGGGAGGCAGCGCAGTGGCTGCGGCAATGCGCCTCGAACGAGGACAAACGCCAAAGCTACGAACGTGCGCGCGGCGAACGTGTACCGCAGGACATGCTGATCCAGCTGATGCTGGAAGCCGACACCGAAGGGCGCCTCTGCCAGACCGTCACAGCCGGACACCACGCCTGGCTGCATGAGCTGGCCCTGCGGGCAATACGAGGCAGGGTGCCGGACGCGGCGACTGTCTTTGCGGCATGGGTCAGCCCCGATGACGTCGCACCGGCGCTGCGCCGGGAAGTGGCCGATGCGATGCGACGCGACGCGAACGCCGGTCAATTTCGGAGCCTGGTTGGCGTATTGACGCGCGGCGCCGCCTGGGGTCTGAGTGACGACGAGAGGCTCGGTTACCTCGTCGCCTTCAGCGAGATGGCCGGCAACGGAGGGCCAGCCATGGTCAGGCAGTGGATCGCGCAACGCACCATCCCGTTCAACGCCGAGCCCACGCCACAACAGCTGGCCGCCGCTCAGAGCGCCGCACAGCCGATCATCGACCGCGCCCGCGCAAGCAAGCCGCCCTGACGCCGCTCAGGGCATGCCGTTGCCCACGTACTCCGCAAACCCCGGCCGCACGCTCAGCCGCTCCAGATACGCCTCCACCGCCGGCAGCTCGGCCCGCGCGATGGGCGCGTTCTTCCAGCGCTGGGCCGAGAGTCCCAGCACCACGTCGGCCAGCGTGAACTCGTCGCCGGCGACATAGGCGCCGGTCTTGGCGAGCTGTGCATCCAGGATGCCCATGTGGCGGTTCCAGTTCGCCACGCCGGCGTCGATCGCCTCGGGCGTGGCCGGCTGGCCGCGCACCAGGGCCATGAAGGCCACGCGCCACGAGTTGTTCAACTCGCCGGCCTGCCAGTCCATCCATTGCTCGACCCGGGCACGCGCCCGCGCCTCGGTGGGCAGCAGCGTCGTCGCATAGCGCTGGGTGGCGAGGTAGCGGCAGATGGTGTTGCTCTCCCACAGCACGAAGTCGCCGTCGATCAGCACGGGGATGAGGCCGTTGGGGTTGAGCGCCAGGTACTCCGGCTCCTTGGGCGAGCGAAAGCCCGGGCCCCAGTCCTCGCGTTCCAGGTCGAGGTCGAGCAGCGCGGCGGTCCACATGACCTTGCGGACGTTGATGGAAGGGAGGCGGCCTAGGAGCTTCATGTTGTCAATGCTCGTGCTGATGGTGGACGTCGGGCACATGCGGGTGGCTGTGCCGGGTGGGCGCGTGATGATGCCGGTGGCTGTGCGGACCGGCCGGCATGGGGTCATGGTGATGGCTGTGGTGGCCGTCGTCGTGGCAGTGGGCGTGCTCGTGGTCCAGCGTGTCGTGCGCGTGTTCGTGGCCGTGCGACTCGGCCAGGTGCAGGGCGACGCCGGCCAGCATCAAGGCACCCCCCAAGGCCATGAGCCAGCCGGCCGAGTGGTCGCCGAGCAGCAGCGCAGCGATGGCGCCGATGAAGGGGGCAAAGGCGAACACCGACCCCGTGCGCGCGGCGCCAAAGGCGCGCTGGGCGAGCAGGTAGAAACGCAGGCTCAGGCCATAGCCGGTGGCGCCGATGGCGAGCAGCGCCAGGGCCGTCGCCTCCGTGGGCAGGCCCTCGCCGGCCAGCAGCGCCGCGAGGGTGCTGAGCAGGACGCCCAATGCCGCCTTGATGGCAACGACCTGGCTCGGGTCGCGCTCGGCCACGGCGCGCGACAACGTGTTGTCCAGGCCCCAGGCCAGCGTCGCCGCCGCCACGGCGAGCAGGCCGGCGAACTGGCCACCACCGCCTCGGCCCTGGTCCAGCACGAGCACGGCGCCACCGGCCAGCAGCAGCGCCAGCGCGGCACGCACGCGGCGGTCCAGCTGCTCGCGGTAGAGGGCTGCGGCCAGCAGCGCGGTTAACAGCGCTTCGAGCGTCAGCAGCAGCGACGCGCCGGTCGCGCTGCTGCGTTGCAGGCCCCAGGCCAGCGCCGCAGGGCCCAGCGCCGCGCCGAACAAGGCCATGGCCAGCAGGCGCGGCAGGTCGGCGCGTGTGACGCGGGCTTCGCGGTCGGCGGGCCGGCGTGACAACGCGCCCATCAGCGCCGCGCCGGCGTAGAGCAGGCCGGCCGTCGTCCACGGCCCGCAGCCCGCGCCGGCACGCTGCACGAGCGGCGTGCTGAGTCCAAAGAGCAGAGCCGCCAGCAGGGCCAGCAGGCCGCCGCGCCAGGCCGGGCCGTTCATGCGAGGCGCGCCTGCACGGCCTGCACCAGGGGCGCGATGGCCGAGTCCGGGAAGGGCGCGACGCTGCTGACGTTGATCTCGCACAGCACCCAGTCGCCATCGGCCGCGCCACGCAGGAAGTCGCAGTCCCACAGCATGGGCAGCGCGTCGCGCGCAAGGCCGAAGTGGCTCAGCAGCGCCGGCAGCCAATCGTCTTCGAGGCGCCGCCTGAGGCCCTGGCCGTCCGCCAGATCGGCCGGGTGATAAAGGCGCGGCCCGGGCTCGGCCTCGGGGTGAAGCGCGACGAGGGCCTGCACGCCGAAGCCGACGACGCGGTCCTGCACGAGGTAGCAGCGCGTCATGCCCTCGGGCAGGCGCGGCTGCCAGGCCTGGTCGACCATGTGGCCACTGGACTCGAAGTAGGGCGCCATGCGCGCGATGGCGGCGTCCAGCGGCAGCAGTTCCTCGGCGCTGCCGCGCTGCGCGTGGCGCAGCTCGACGCGGCCGTCGCCCGCCAGCGCGAAGCGCCAGACGCCGATGCCGCTGTGGCCGCGCCACTGCTTGAGCACGCGCGCGCCAGCGGCCAGGCGCGCGGGCAGATCGGCATGCAGCTGGGCGAGGCTGTCGACGTGCCAGCAGTCGCTGCCCCAGCCGAGGTGGCGGGTCTCGACGAGGACGTCCTTGGTGCCGAGCTTGAGGATGGTGTCGGGATGCGTGCTGACGAAGACGCCCGCGCCCGCCGCGGCACGCAGCGTCGCGTCCAGCACGTCGCGCGAGCGGCCGGCCTCGATGGGGTTGACCCAGACGAGGGCGCCGTCCATGGCCAGCAACTGTTCGCGCACCTCGCCGGCCCAGGCATCGGCGTAGACCACCGGCTCGGCCTGGACGCCCGCTTCCGCGAAGGCTGCGAACAGTGCGGCGAAGCGGTTGTTCTGCGGCGTGGCGGTGCGGCGGGCGGCGGCGTCGCCGGGGTAGACGATGGCAAGGCGTGTCGGCATGCGTTGACTTTAGGACGATCGTTGTGCGCGGCCCGCCTCGGTCAGCCGCACCGTCCAGCGGCCGCCATCGTCGCAGTGCAGGCTGACCCAGCCCGGCCCCGCCACGCCGCCGATGCGGGCGTCTCCGAGGGGCGTGAACTCGCGCAGCAGTTCGCTGACGCGCGCGTCCAGGCGCTTGGCCAGGCGCGTCAGCGGCACGGCCTCGGCGCCGTCGCCCAGTTCGCTCAGCAGGTCAGCCGGCGTGCGCACGCAGGACGACCTGGATGGACTTGGACGTCGGCGTGCGTGCGCCGATGGAGAAGCTCTGCAACGGCACGAGCAGGTTGGTCTCGGGGTAGTAGCTGGCCAGGCAGCCGCGCGGGATGTCGTAGGCGACGAGCAAAAAACGTTCGGCGCGGCGCTGCTGCACGTCGCCGCTTTGCTCATCGACGTAGAGGCTGGTGATGTCGACCCAGTCACCGGCCTTCATGCCGACGTCTTTCAAGTCGTCGGCATGGATGAAGACGACGCGGCGGTGGCCGTGGACGCCGCGGTAGCGGTCGTCGAAGCCGTAGATGGTGGTGTTGTACTGGTCGTGCGAGCGCAGCGTCGTCAGCGTGAAGACGCGCACGTCGCGGTGGCGCTCGGCGGCGCGCTCCACCGCCAGGTCGGTCGGCAACGCGTGGGTGCTGAACTGGGCCTTGCCGCTGGCGGTGGCCCAGACGCGCTCGCTGGCCGTGTTGCGCAGCCGGAAACCACCCGGCGCCTTGATCTTGTCGTTGAAACCGGCGAAGTCCGGCAGCACGGCCTCGATCTTGTCGCGGATGGCGGCGTAGTCGCCGGCCAGCGCCAGCCACGGCGTGCGGCTGTTCTTCAAGGTAGCAGCGGCCATGCGTGCCACGAGCATGGGCTCGGACAGCAGGTACTCCGACGCCGGCGCGTTCATGCCGGCCGACAGATGCACCATGCTCATCGAGTCCTCCACCGTCACGCCCTGTGGCCCGGTCGCCTGCACGTCGATCTCGGTGCGGCCCAGCACCGGCAGCACCAGCGCCTGGCGGCCGTGCACGACGTGGCTGCGGTTGAACTTGGTGGTGATGTGCACGGTCAGCTCGCACTGGCGCAGCGCGCGCCAGGTGGCGGCGGTGTCAGGTGTTGCCGCAGCGAAGTTGCCGCCCATGGCGATGAAGACCTTGCCGCGGCCGTCCAGCATGGCCTCGATGGCGCCCACCGTGTCGAAGCCCGGCTCGCGCGGGGGCTCGAAGCCGAAGACCTCGCCAAGCTTGTCCAGGAAGGCGGCGGCCGGCTTCTCGTAGATGCCCATCGTGCGGTCGCCCTGCACATTGCTGTGGCCGCGCACGGGGCATGCGCCGGCTCCCGACCGGCCGAGGTTGCCGCGCAGCAGCAGCAGGTTGACGATCATCTGGATGGTCGCCACCGAATGCCGGTGCTGCGTGATGCCCATGCCCCAGCAAACGATGACGCGCTCGCTGGTCGCGTAGATGTCGGCGGCCTGCTCGATCTGCGCGCGCGTCAGGCCCGAGGCTTGGACGAGCGGCTCCCAGGGCTGCTCGCGCAGCTCGGCGATGAAGGCCTCGAAGCCGGTCGTGTGCTCGGCGATGAAGGCCTCGTCCAGCACACGCAGCTCCACGACGCGCTTGCACATGCCCTTGAGCAGCGCGAAGTCGCCACCGACCTTGAGCTGGAAGTAGTGGCTGCTGATGGGAGAGTCGCCCAGCGTCGCCATCTCCAGCGCATTCTGCGGGTCGGCAAAGCGCTCCAGGCCGCGCTCGCGCAGGGGGTTGAAGCTGACGATGCGCGCGCCGCGTTTACGCGCCGCGCGCAGCTCGCCCAGCATGCGCGGGTGGTTGGTGCCGGGGTTCTGGCCGAAGACGAGGATGCAGTCGGCCTGCTCGAAATCCTGCAACGTGACCGTGCCCTTGCCGACACCGATGGTCGGCTTCAGCCCCGAGCCGCTGGGCTCGTGGCACATGTTGGAGCAGTCGGGAAAGTTGTTGGTGCCGTACTCGCGCACGAACAGCTGGTAGAGGAAGGCGGCCTCGTTGCTGGTGCGGCCCGAGGTGTAGAAGATGGCTTCGTTGGGGTCCGGCAGCGCCTGCAGTTCGCTGGCGATCAGCGCAAAGGCGGCGTCCCAGGTGGTGCGCTGATAACGATCGGTCTGGGCGTCATAGACCATGGGCTCGGTGAGGCGGCCGGTGGCTTCCAGCTCGTAGTCGGACGCCTCGGCCCACTCTGTCAATGTCTTGGCACCGATGACCTCCGGCGTCGCCCGCCGCGCAGTGGCCTCGGCGGCCACGGCCTTGGCGCCGTTCTCGCAGAACTCGAAGGTGGAACGGTGGTCGCGGTCCGGCCAGGCGCAGCCGGGGCAGTCGAAGCCGTCGGTCTGGTTGGCGTGCAGGAGGGTCTTGGCACCTTTCACAGGCGCGCCCTGCTCATTGAGATGCTTGGCGACGCTCTTCAAGGCACCCCAGCCACCGGCGGGGCCGTCGTAAAGCTCGATCTTCTGTTCGCTCATGGCGAGGCAGCCTAGCACTGCGTCTGGCGCGATGCAGGCAACGGTCAGGCCGGCGTGGCTGCTGGCGTGGTTCCAGGCATCGGCCTACACGTGACGCACTGTGACCTCGGGTACGGTGCGGCAGATCAATCCGCCTCGTGAGTTCGCCATGCCAGTCTTGTCGCCCTCAGCGCTGAAAGCCGCCGCCGCGCTGCTGTGCGGCGCCTGCATCGCCCTGCCCGGTGTCGCCGCCACTCACGCCGACCGCACGGCCTCGCCTACGACGCTGGAGGCGCTCAACGCCGCGTCGCTGCTGCCCGGCCACGGTCACGCGGTGGGCGCCCACGCCATCGCCCGCGCCCAGGTGCTTCTGGATCGGGCGTGGTTCTCGCCGGGGGAGATTGATGGCCACCAGGGTCGCAACCTGCAACGCGCGCTGACCGCGTTCCAACGAGCCAGCGGCCTGAAAGCCACCGGCCGCCTCGACGTGGCCACCGCGAAGGCGCTGGAGCAGGGCGATACGGGCGATGCGTTCACGACCTACACCATCACCGACAAGGACGTGGCCGGCCCCTACACACGCACACCCGCCGACATGGCCGACCGCGCCACGCTGAAGTCGCTCGACTACGAAACCATCGGCGAGGCACTGGCGGAGCGTTTCCATCTCAGCGAGTCCATGCTCGCCTCCCTCAATCGTCACCGGGCCAAGGACTTCAAGGCAGGCGACAAGTTGATCGTGCCCGACGTCACCGCGCGTCCGCCGGCAGAAGGCGCGGCGCGCAGGATCGAGGTCGAGAAGCGGGCCAAGACCTTGTGGGTACTGGGCGCGGATCGCAAGGTGCTGGGGGCGTTCCCGATCAGCATTGGCGGGCCGCAAGACCCGTTGCCGCTGGGCGTGCTGAAGATCGTCAGCGAGGTGCCGAACCCGACCTTCACATACAACCCGGCGCTGCTGAAGCACGCACCCAAGAACGCGCAGAAGGCCGAGGTCGCGCCCGGCCCCAACAACCCCGTCGGCAACACGTGGCTGGGGCTGAGCAAACCGCACTGGGGCATCCACGGCACGCCCAACCCCGCGCAGTTGGGCCGCGAAGAAACCAACGGCTGCATCCACATGACGAACTGGGACGCGCAGCGCCTGGCCAAGCTCGTGAAACCGGGCTTCGAGGTCGACATTCGGCCGTAAGTGCAGCGGTACGCAGGCTGCGCCTCATGGCTCTCCCATCGCCCCGCCACATCGCGCGCCACGCGCCGATGGCCTTGTTGCTGGCCTGCGCCAGCGCCTGCAGCGACCACCGCGCGCCGGCGCCGCCGCCAGGCCAAGCTCAGGTGACCGCGCCGGCGGTGCGTGCCGAGGTACCTGCGGCGCCTTCGTCCCGCCCTGCAACGGCGGCCACACCCTCGTCGGGCCCGGTGGACGTCGCCGTCACGCCTGCCGACATCGCCGACCTGCAGGCCCGCCAGTTGTCCATTCCGCTACCCGGCGTGTTGGCAGCCACGCTGACGGACACCTTCGGCGACGGCCGCACGAAAGGTGCCCATGAGGCGCTGGATATCCCGGCCCCGATGCGCACGCCGGTGCTGGCGGTGGAAGACGGCGTCGTGGCCAAGCTGTTCACCAGCCAGCGCGGCGGCCTCACGGTTTACCAGTTCGACCCCGCGTCGCGCTACGCCTACTACTACGCCCACCTCGACAGCTACGCGCCGGGCCTGGTGGAAGGCCAAGCGCTGCGCCGTTGCCAGTTGATCGGCTATGTGGGCGTGACCGGCAATTCGCCGTCCGGCGCACCGCACCTGCATCTGGCGATCTTCAAGCTCGAGCCGCAGCCGCATTGGTGGCGCGGCACGCCGGTGAATCCCTACAACGTGCTGCGCGATTCGCGACCCTGCTCTCCGGGTGGCTGAGGACAGCTGGTGAGAGCTGAGAGGCTCCCGTCCAGCTCAGCGCATCACGATCAGCTGAACACGCCGGTTCGTGCTGCGGCCTTCGCGGGTGTTGTTGTCGGCCAGGGGCGCTGATTCGCCGTAGCTGATCGTTGCCATGCGCGCCAGCGGCAGGCCGGCGCGGGCCAGGTGCGCGCGCACGGCTTCGGCCCGCTTGAGGCCCAGTTGCTCGTTGCCCGTGTCGCTGCCGGTCGCGTCGGTGTGGCCCTGGATTTCGACAAACACCGGCTGGTTGTCGGCCTTGAGCTTGGCGACGAGTTGGTCAAGTTCCTGGCCGGCCTGCGGGGTGAGCTGGGCGCGGCCCGAGGTGAACTTGATCTTGTCATCGGTCAGCACGGTGCTCATCAGCAGGCCGGGCGGCTTGGGCAGGTTGTTGAAGGCCTGGGTTCGCGCCGCAGCCTCCTGCTGCAGCAGGGTCATCATGCGCGACTCGCTGCTCTGCAGCCGGCCATCCAGGGCCTTGAGGCCGTCGTCATGTGCCTGCACGCGGGTGCCGAGGCCGTCCACGCTGGTCTGCACCGGAGCGACGGTCTCTTTGACGAATTCCTTGGTGGCGCAAGCGCTCAGCAACAGGACGCTGCTGGCGACGATCAGGGGCGAAAGTCTCGACATCGGTGGTCTCGTGGAGGTGGAATGAGGCGCGACTCTAGGCAGTCCTTCACGGATAAACGTACCGAGCTGTGAGCAATCCTTGCGCCGTTAACCGGGACAAACAAAGCCTTACCGTTATGCGCTACACGGGCACCGATCGGTCAACGCCCCGTCCAGGCTGCGCCTGAGTGACGCCACGCCCACCCCGCTATCCTCGCCTCCGGCCACGCGCGGCGTCGGTCTTCCGCATCCGCCGCGAAACTCCCGGTCGAATCTGGCTGGAGCCCAAGTAAGCATGCGACGAGTCTTGATCATTGACGACCACCCCGGCGTGGGCCAGGCACTGGAGTTATTGCTGTCCCTGCACGACATCGAAGCCAGCGTCGCGGCCAGCCCCGAGGCGGGCCTGGCGCTGCTGGAGACGCGGCCGTTCGGGCTGGTCATCCAGGACATGAACTTCACGGCCGACACGACCTCGGGCGAGGAAGGCGAGGCCCTCTTCCGCGCCATCCGCGCCAAGCGACCGGACCTGCCCATCATCCTGCTCACCGCCTGGACGCGGCTGGACGCAGCCGTGGCGCTGGTGAAGGCCGGCGCGGCGGACTACCTGGCCAAGCCCTGGGACGACGCCAAGCTCGTCGCAACGGTGGAGAACCTGCTGGAGCTGGGCGAGGCCAACCGCGAGATTGCGCAGTTGCGTGAGGCGCGGCGAGAGCGGCGTGCGGCGCTGGCGCGGCGCTACGACCTGGCCGGGGTCGTGTTCGGCTCGGACGCGACGGCCAACCTGCTGGAGCTGGCCGGCCAGATCGCCGCCGCACCCGTGCCCGTGCTCATCACCGGGCCCAATGGCGCGGGCAAGGAGCGCATCGCCGCCTTCGTGCACGCCAACTCTTCGGCCAGGGACGGCGCCTTCGTCGCGCTGAACTGCGGCGCGCTGCCGGCTGATCTGATCGAGGCCGAGCTGTTCGGCAGCGACAGCGGCGCCTACACCGGCGCGGCCAAGGCGCGCGTGGGCCGCTTCGAGGCGGCGGACGGCGGCACGCTGTTCCTGGACGAGATCGGCAACCTGCCGCTGGCCGGCCAGGTCAAGCTTCTGCGCGTGCTGGAGACTGGCCAGTTCGAGCGCCTGGGTAGCAGCAAGACGCGCCAGACCCGCGTGCGCGTGCTGAGCGCGACCAACGCGGACTTGCGCGCCATGGTCAAGACCGGCGCCTTCCGCGAGGACTTGTTCTACCGCCTCAACCTCATCGAGCTGAAGCTGCCGCCGCTGGCCGAGCGGCGTGATGACGTGCTGCCACTGGCCGAGCACTTCCTGGCCGGCCGCGCGCGGCTGGGTGAGGCGGCGCGCGAGGCGCTGCTGGCCCACCGCTGGCCGGGCAATGTGCGCGAGCTGAAGAACGCCGTCGAGCGCGCGGCGCTGCTGTGCCAGGGCGGTGAAATCACCGCGGCGCTGCTCGGGCTGGAGGAGGCCGCCAGCAACGGCGGCGCCTACCGCAACCTCGACGAACCCAGCCGCGAGGCCGTCGTCGCAGCGCTGGACGCGGCGGGCGGCATCGTCAGCCGCGCGGCGACGCAGCTTGGCCTGTCGCGCCAGGCGCTGTACCGGCGACTGGAGCGTTACGGGATCGCGCCGTGAGCGCTGCGCCGGGCCGCCCCAAGCAAGCTCGCTCCCGCTTGGCGGGACAGGCCGCAGGCCGAAGGGTGCGTCAATGACTCTGTCGCTCAGAACCCGCGCTCTGCTCGCACTCGCGGTGGCTGCCGTCGTGCCGCCGCTGGTCATCCTCGGCGTGCGTCGCGCCGGGCTGGAATCTGGCACGGCGCTCATCGTCGCCATCCTGGTGATGCTGCCACTGCTCGCCTGGCTGGCGACCGTCTGGCTGGCGCCGCTGCTGCGACTCACGCGCGCGCTGGAGGGCGCCGTGCTGAGCTACCGCGACGGCGACTTCAGCTTGAACCTGGCGCCCGACGGCCCGCGCGAGCTGCGGGCGCTGACCCGCCTGCACGCCGACATGGGCCTGGCCCTGCGCGAGCAGCGCCAGCATCTGGCCCAGCGCGAGCTGCTGCTGGACACCGTGGTGCAGAACACGCCCGTGGCGCTGGTGCTGACCGGGCCGGGCGGCCGCATCGCCATTGCGAACCTGGCCGCGCGCCAGCTGCTGAGCGACGGCCGCAGCCTGGTCGGCCTGGACTTTGGCGCCGTCATCGCGGCCCTGCCCGAAGCCTTGCGCGACGCGCTGGCCAGCGACGCAGACCAGCTCTTTGCCGTGACCCTGGCCGATGGCGTGGAAGAAACTTTCCACCACAGCACCCGCGCCTTCCGCCTGCAGGGCCAGCCGCATCGCCTCAGGCTGCTGCGGCGCATGACGAGGGAACTTTCGCGCGCCGAGGTGGCGACATGGAAGCGCGTCATCCGCGTGCTCAGCCACGAGCTGAACAACTCGCTGGCGCCCATCTCGTCGCTGGCCCACAGCGGCGCCGAGCTGGCCCGGCGCGGCAACACCGAGCGGCTGCCGCAGGTGCTGGCCAGCATCGGCGAGCGGGCGGCGCATCTGCATGGCTTCCTGAGCGGCTACGCGAGCTTTGCCAAGCTGCCCACGCCACGGCGCGAGGCGGTGGAGTGGGCGCCCTTCCTGAACCGGCTGGCCACGCTGGGCGAGTTCAACCTCGACGGCGACGTGCCCGCCGAGCCGGGCTGGTTCGACGCGGCGCAGGTGGAGCAGGCGCTGCTGAACCTGATCAAGAACGCGCACGAGTCGGGCAGCGACCCGGACGAGATCGCGCTGCGGCTGACGTTGGTGGGCGGCGAGCTGCGCATCGAGGTGCTGGACCGTGGGCCCGGCATGAGCGAGGCGGTGCTGGCCCAGGCGCTGCTGCCGTTCTACTCGACCAAGCGCTCCGAGCCCGGCTCGCAGGGCGGCACCGGCCTGGGCCTGGCACTGGCCCGCGAGATCGCCGAGGCGCATGACGGCCGCGTGGCGCTGAGCAACCGCGACGGCGGCGGGCTACGCGTGATGATCAGCTTGCCGAGATCAACACAGCCGCCAGCCCGCTGAACGTCAGGAAGGCCATCGCGGTCGACGCCAGGATGATGCGGGCGATGCGGCCGTTGTCGGCACCATAGCGCTCGGCCAGCAGCGACACATTGCTGGCACTGGGCAGCGCGGCGGCCAGCGTCAGCGCGATGAGCTGCCCCTGCGACAGCGGCGCGCCAAGCCAGCGCGCGGCGGCGGCGAGCGCGAACACCAGCGCCGGATGAAGCAGCAGCTTGATCGCCGCGACCGGCAGGTAAAGAGACACCGGCGTGACCCGCCCGGCCGCCCGGTTGGCGCGGCCCGAGCGGCTCAGCACGGCGCCGATGGTGAACAGCGCCACCGGCGAGGCGGCGTCGGCCAGCATGGCAACCGTCTTGTCCAGCGGACCCGGCAGTTGCACGCCGAGCGCACCCACGGTGGCGCCGATGGCGATGGCCCAGGGCAGCGGGTTGGACAGGGCCGCCTTCAAGGCCTGCTTGAGCGCGGCCCGCTCGGCGCGCAGGTTGGTGCCGGCCTGAGCCAACGCGATGCAGACCGAGCTGGTCACGAACAGGTCCGCCAGGATGGTGCTGATGACCACGCCGCCCGAGGCGCTGCCCAGCAGCGCGACGATGAGTGGCACGCCCATGAAGCCGGTGTTCGGGAAGGCGGCCACCAGCGCGCCCAGGGCCGCGTCCTTCATGCCCACGCGCGGCGACAGCGTCACGGCCACCGTGAAGAAGACGATCAGCAACGCCGAGGCCAGGTAGACACCCAGCAACGCCGGGTTCAGCAGCTGCAGCACCGGCGTGTCGCGCCCGAAGCGGAACAGCAGGCAGGGCAACGCAAAGAACAGCACGAAGCCGTTCAGGCCGGGAATGGCGCTGTCGGGCAGCGGCCCGCGCTCGGCGGCCAGCCAGCCGCACAGCACCAGGGCGAAGAAGGGGAAGGTGGTGGCGAGTACCGCGAGCATCGGGCGGGGAGTATCTACGCCGTGAGCGAATGCGCGTCACGCACCACTTTGTGACAGCGTGGGATGGCAGCCCCCTACGGGTCCCCCCTAATATGCGGCGCCATGCGCATGCCCAACCTCTCCCTGCCACCGCCAGCCGCCGCCGCCCCGCTGGACGAAGGCCAGGCGCTGGGCGTGTGGCGGCTGGAGAAGCCGCTGCCCGACGGCGAGCAGGCCCATGCGGGCCAGTGGTACGGCGCCCACCACGCCATGGCCACCACGCAAAAGGCGGCCGTCCTCGTGCTGGACCGCAGCGACCTGGGCGCCGGCGTCATGCTGCGCTATGCCGACCAGGCCGGCGACCTGGCCCGGCTGCAGCACCCCCACATCGCCGTGCCCAGCGACAGCGGCGTGACGCCCGACGCCCACCCTTATCTCATCCTGGAGGGCGAGCACGGCGAACCGCTGCTGCCCCAGCTGCAGGCTTTAAGCCTGCGCCAGCGCATCGAGCTGCTGGTGCAGCTCTGCGAGGCGCTGCGCTCGGCTCACCAGCAGGGCTGGCTGCTGTCCGAGCTGGACCCGGCCATGATCTGGCTCGGCACCGACGGCGACGTTCGCCTGATGGGCCTGGGCCTGGCCCGCATCCCCGACCCCACCGACCCCTTCGACCGCGGCCTTAGCCTGGGCGCCTCACCGGCCTTCATCGCGCCCGAGCGCCGCAGCGGCGAGCCGCCCAGCCTGGCCAGCGAGGTCTACGGCCTGGGCGCACTGGCCCGCGTGCTGATCTGCGGCTGGGAAGACACCGCCAGGGGGCCGGCCCCGCTGCGCGGCAGCGTGGCCGACCAGTGGCCCAACATGCGCGAGGAACAGCAGATCAAGCTCGACGCGCTGCTGCGCTCGGCGATGGCCGAGTCGCCCGAGCTGCGCACGCGCGGCGCCGAGCAAGTGGCTGACGAACTGCGCGAATGGCTGGGCCTGGGCCCGCAGCGCAGCGCCTCCGCCCCGGCCGACGGGGATCGCAGCAAGCCACCGGCCTGGTGGAAGCGCTGGCTGCGGCCGGCGCAGTAGGGGCGTCTAGCGCGGGGTTCTCGGGATGCGCCGGCAGCGGCGCTGCGCAACAATGCGCGCCCCACCTGTGGAGGTTCCCATGGCCCGTCGTGCGCTGCTGATTGCGTCCCTGATCTCGTCGCTGATCGCCATTCCCCTGGCCGCGACGGCCGCCGGCTTCGATGCGGGCGACGAAGGCTGGACGACGCCCGTGGCGCCGCTGGGCGGCACCCAGACCTGGGTGGCCAGCGGTGGCAACGGCGGCGGCTGGCTGCAGGTGTCGGACATCGACGGCAACACCGACATCCTGATCAGCGCGCCCTCGGCCTGGCTGGGCAACTGGTCGGCCTACCTGGGCGGCACGCTGTCCTTCGACGCGAAGAACGTCAACGGCATCTCCAGCGACTGGGCGGGCTTCGGCGAGATCACCATCAGCGGCCCGGGAGGCAGCGTGCAGCTCGACATAGTGCCTGCCGGCCTGCCATCGACCGATGGCCAATGGCAGCACTACAGCGTGACGCTGGCACCCGCCGCCGGCTGGAGCCCCTCGCTGGCCAGCGTGCTCGCCAACGTGACCAGCCTGACCATCAACGGTGAATTCCATGCCGGGCCGGGCGAGGTGGTCGGCTTCGACAACATCCAGGTCACCGCCGTGCCCGAACCGGCCAGCGCGGCCCTGCTGCTGGCGGGCGTCGGCCTGCTGGCCTGTTTGCGTCGCAAGCGCTGATGGCTGCCGTCGGCGCCGTGCCTGCGGCCGGCCTGATGGGGCTGGGTGAGATGCAGCTCAGGCTGCCGGCCACCAAGACGCAATGGCTGGCCCTGGTGGCTGGCCTGGCCCTGGGCTTTCTCGGCGCCGAACTGGCCTGGCACCACCCGCTGTCCGGCCCGCTGGCTTGTGCCGTCTGGGGCGCTGCGGTGCTGCTGGCGGCGGTGTTCTGGGTCAAGACGCCGGTGCTGCTGTTCGCGCCGCTGCCGCTGATCGGCCTGGCGCCCTGGAGCGGCTGGATCACCTTCGAGGAGATGGACCTCCTCGTCACGGCCTGCGGTTGCGGGGGTTATCTCGCTTATGCGCTACAGCTGAACGCCCGCGACCGCGCGCCGGCCTGGCGCCACGCCCTCGTCTACTCGCCCGCCGTGCGGGTGCTGATCCTGGTGCTGGCGTTGTCGACGCTGTGGAGCGTGAAACGCGGCTTTGCCGATGCGGGCGGCTTCAGCTTCGGCTGGTTCCACGGCTACCACGAGGCCATGAACTCGGTGCGCAACGCCAAGGCCTTGTTCCTGGTGCTGGCCCTGCTGCCGCTGTGGACGGCCGCCGCCGCCGCGCGCCCGCGTGGCTTCTCGCGCGGCCTGCTGCTGGGCCTGGTCGTCGCTCTGGCCGCCGGCAGCGCCGCAGCGCTGTGGGAGCGGCTGGCCTACACCGGCCTGCTGGACTTCTCCACCGACTACCGCACCACCGCGCTGTTCTGGGAAATGCATGTCGGCGGCGCCACGCTGGACGGTTTCCTCGTGCTGASCCTGCCGTTCGCGCTGCTGGCCCTGCTGCGCACGCGCTCGCCGTGGCAGTTCGGCGTCGGCCTGGTCATCGCGCTGCTGGCGGCCTATGCCTGCCTCACCACCTTCTCGCGCGGCGTCTACCTGGCGCTGCCGCTGGCGCTCGTCCCGATGGTGCTGCTGGCCGACGCCCAGYGCCGCCGTGCGGCCTCGTCGGGCCCGGAGAGCAGCCACATCGACAGCACCTTGGGCCCCGTGGACGAACCCTTGCCGCGCCTGGCCAAGCTGGGTGCGCTGGCCATGGCGGGCGCCTTCGCGCTGGCGGCGGCGCTGGTCTTCGGCGGCGGCGGCTACCGCGGGCTGCTGGCGCTGTTCTTCGTCATGCTCATCCTGCTGACCATGCCGGCCAGCCTGTGGCGGCCGAGCCTGGGCCAGCGGCTGACCGCCGTCATCATGGGCGGGCTGCTGGCGCTGCTGCTGGGCGGCGCGAGCTGGGCGCTGTCCATGGCGGTGCCCAAGGCGGCCTATGTGCTCAACGTCGTCGCGCTGCTGTGCTGCGCGGCCCTGCGCTGGCGCGACGTGCCCGGCCAGACGCGGCCGCTCTATGTGCTGCTGGTGACGACCTGCTGGTTCTGGCTGCTGTCCACGATGGTCATCGTGGCCGACTACTGGGGCGGCACCGACGGGCGCTGGACGGCCCTGGCCGCCGGCCTGGCCCTGGGCGGCGTCTGGGCTGCCATGCTGCTGGAGCCGCGCCTGTGGCCACTGCAGGGCGCGGGCAACACGGGTGCTGCCGGCTGGCGCAAGCGCGCACTGCTGGTGGCCGGGCTGCTGCTGGTCATGTCCATCGTCGCGGCCCTGGGCGGCGGCGCCTATCTGCGCGACCGCGTCGCCACCTGGAAGGAAGACGGCCAGACCCGCCTGAGCCACTGGCGCGACGGCGTACGCCTGCTGCATGGTGGCCGGCAATGGCTGCTGGGCAAGGGCAGCGGCCGCTTCGTCAGCAGCAATCTCTATGAAGGGCCGCCCGAATCCCAGATCGGCGACTACCGGCTGCGCACCGACGAGGCCGAGGCCTTCCTCGCGCTGACCGGCGGCAAGCACATGCTGGGGCGCGGCGAGCAGTTCCGCCTCAGCCAGCGCATCGTCACGCCGGCGCCCGGGCCGGTCACGGTCACGCTGGTCAGCCGCACCGTCGGCGCAGCCAATCTCGTGATGCAGATCTGCGAGAAAAACCTCATCTACCCGGACAACTGCACCAGCGTCGAGCCTGCGCTCAAGCCGGTGCTGGCCGAGGGCGCGCCAGAAGGCACCTTCGCCTGGCAAACCAGCCAGATCAAGCTCGGCAGCGTGCCGGCGCTGGGGGGCGACTGGTGGGCGCCGCGCTTCGTGACCTTCTCGATGGCGCTGAACACGCAGGGCGCGCGCGTCGACATCGCCCGCATCGCCATGCAGGACTCGCAAGGCCGCCAGCTCCTCATCAACGGCGACTTCAACCGCGAGATGGCGCACTGGTTCTCCTCCAGCGACCGCTACCACCTGCCCTGGCACATCAAGAACGCAGCCCTGCATGTGCTGTTCGAGCAAGGCCTGCTGGGCCTGGTGCTCGCGGGCTCGGCCTATGTGCTGGCGCTGGTGCGCCTGAGCTTTGGCCGCGGCCGCGACCACCCGCTGGCGCCGGCCATCGTCGCCGCGCTGATCGGCTTCGGCGCCGTCGGCGCCTTCGACAGCCTGCTGGACGCGCCGCGCATCGGCTTCATCTTCTTCACGCTGCTGTTGCTGGGGCTGGGGCTGAGGGCTTTGCCTGGAGAGGGCGTGGCCCGGGTGGCATGATCCGCCCCCCATGTCGTCCGCCCAACCATCTGCTGGACTCAACCCGGCCCAGCTCGAAGCCGTCTATCACCTGAGCGGGCCCTGCCTCGTCATTGCCGGCGCGGGCTCGGGCAAGACGCGGGTCATCACGACCAAAATCGCGCAGTTGCTGGTGTCGGGCTACCGGGCCAGCCAGATCGCCGCCATCACGTTCACCAACAAGGCCGCGCAGGAAATGCGCGAGCGCGCCAAGGCGCTGGTGGGCAACAAGGCGGCCAAGGACCTGGCGATCTCGACTTTCCACTCCCTGGGCGTGCGCCTGCTGCGCGAGGAAGGCACGCGCGTCGGCCTGAAGGAGCAGTTCTCCATCCTCGACAGCGACGACGTGCTCAACGTGCTGAAGGATGCCGGCGGCACGACCGACATGAACCAGGCGCGGCGCTGGCAGTGGACAATTTCCCTCTGGAAGAACCAGGGGCTGGACGCCGCCCAGGCCGCCCAGGTGGCCAAGGACGATGACGAGCGCGCGACCGCCGCCGTCATGGTGCGCTACCAGGAGCGCCTGGCCGCCTATCAGGCCGTGGACTTCGACGACCTCATCACCCTGCCCTTGAAGCTGCTGACGACCCACGCCGAGGCGCGCGCAAAGTGGCAGGACAAGCTGCGCTACGTGCTGGTGGACGAGTACCAGGACACCAACGCCGTGCAGTACGAACTGCTGAAGGCGCTGGTGGGCGAGCGCGGCATGTTCACGGCCGTGGGCGACGACGACCAGTCCATCTACGGCTGGCGCGGCGCCACCATCGAGAACCTGAAGCGCCTGCCGGTCGACTACCCCAACCTCAAGGTCATCCCGCTGGAGCAGAACTACCGGTCGACGGGTTCCATCCTGCGCGCGGCCAACAACGTCATCGCCGGCAACCCCAAGATCTTCGAGAAGAAGCTGTGGAGCGAGTTCGGCGACGGCGAGCCGGTGGTGCTGCTGGAGGCCGACGGCGAGGAGCACGAAGCCGAACGGGCCGTCGCGCGCATCCAGCAGCTGCGTGGCGACGGCATGGGGCCGCAGTTCCGCGACTTCGCCATCCTTTACCGCGCCAATCACCAGGCGCGCATCTTCGAGCAGGCGCTGCGCCGCGCGCAGATCCCCTACAAGGTGTCGGGCGGCCAGAGCTTCTTCGACAAGGCCGAGATCAAGGACTTGTGCGCCTGGCTGCGCCTGCTGGTGAACCAGGACGACGACCCCGCCTTCCTGCGCGCGGTGACGACGCCCAAGCGCGGCATCGGCCACCAGACGCTGGGCGCCCTGGGCACCTTCTCGGCACAGTGGAAGTGCAGCATGTTCGAGGCCCTCTTCTCCGAGAGCCTGGCCACCGCGCTGACCAAGCGCGCGCTAGACGGCCTGCACGAGTTCGGCCGCGCCGTGAACGAGCTGCAATACAAGGCCAAGCACACCGAGGGCCACACCGCCGCCCACGCGATGCTGACGGAATGGCTCAAGGACATCGCCTACGAAGCCCACCTGCTCGACAACGAGGAGAACGAGAAGGTTGCCCAGGCGCGCTGGGGCAATGTGCTGGACTTCGTCGACTGGGTCGCCAAACGCTGCGGCGGCCAGCAGAGCGAAGAAGGCGGCGTCAGCTTCACCGAGCCCAAGCAGAGCGTGCTGGACGTGGCCCAGACCATTTCCGTCATCCTGTCGCTGGCCGAGCGCGGCGACGAGCAGGACCAGGTCACGCTGACGACGCTGCACGCCTCCAAGGGCCTGGAGTGGCCGCATGTCGTGCTGGCCGGCGTCAACGAGGGCCTGCTGCCCTTCAAGCGCGAGGAAGCCGAGCTGACGGTGGAGGCGCTGCAGGAGGAAAGGCGGCTGATGTACGTCGGCATCACCCGCGCGCGCACGACTCTGGCCGTCTCCACGCTGCGCCGGCGCAAGAAAGGCCGCGACACCGTTGTGGGCATTCCCAGCCGATTCCTGGCCGAGATGAAGCTGCACGAAGGCAGCACGCGGGAGGACCCGCGCGAGAAACTAAAACGGATGCGCGCCGAATTGGCCGCCAAGGCGGCGGCGCGTCAAGACACCGCAACAGATTGAGTCGCCCATTCGCGGGGGGTCCCCTCAAGCTCGTGAAGTGTTCACACCCTCGCCACGCTAGGCTGCGAACAATGCGCTCCAGCACTTCTTCTCACGGTGAGCCCCGCATCATGAAAGTCCTGATCATTGCTGCTGTCCTCGTTGCCCTGAGCTCCGCCTCCCCGGCCGGCGCTCCGCAAGACCCACGCCTGCACAGCGCATCCAACCAGGCCGCGACCACCGTCATCGCCGACGCCGGCCGCATCGGCTCGGCCAGCCTCACGGCGCTGAACGGCGGCAGCCACTGGGAACCGGCACAAGTGCAGGCCGACAGCGAATTCGGCGCCGCAGCGCCCCAGGTCGACATCGGCATGCTGCTCGGCGCGCTGGTCGGGCTGGGCATTGCGCTGTACCGCCCGCTGGGCCGTGCGCTGCGCCGCCAGGAACAGCAGCGCCGCGCCACCGCGCTCGCCAGCACGCTGGACCACGCACCGCGCGCCTGAACCCCACCTCTTTCCTGCCTCTGAACGGCCCTTCGCGGGCCGTTCGGCGTTTCTGGGCTCAGATCGCCAGCGGGTCCACGTCCACCGCCCAGCGCAACACGGCCTTGTGCTCCCGCTTCAGCGCGATCAGCGCCGGCACCCAGGCACGCAAGGCGGCCTGCAGGCGCGCGCGCTGGCCGGCCTCCACCAGCATCTGCATGCGCTCCACGTCGGCCACGCGCGCCACCGCGTGCGGCACCGGCGGGTAGACGAGCACGCCCTCGTCCTGAATCAGCTCGGCGGCCGCCGCGAGAAAGGCCTTGGCGGCGTCCACCGTGCGAGCCTCAGCCCGCAGCAAGGCCAAGCGGGAGAACGGCGGCAGGCTGGCCGAGCGGCGCTCGTCGAGCTGGGTCTTGGCGAAGCGCACATAGTCGTGCCGCGCCAGCGCCTGGTAGAGGGCGTGGTCGCGATGCCAGGTCTGCACCCACATCTCGGCCGGTGTTTCGCTGGAAGCGTCACGCCCCGCCCGGCCGCCCGCCTGCATCAGCAGCGCAAACAGGCGCTCGGGCGCGCGGAAGTCGCTGCTGAACAGGGCACCATCCGGATTCACCGCCGCGACGAAGCGGATGCGGCGGAAGTCGTGGCCCTTGGTGATCATCTGCGTGCCGACGAGGATGTCCACGTCGCCGTCGTGCACGGCCTTCAACTGCGCCTCCAACTCGCCCTTGCGGCGCGTGGAGTCGGCGTCGATGCGCAGCACGCGGGCACCGGGCAGGGCCTCGGCCAGTTGCTCCTCCAGCCGCTCGGTGCCGCGGCCCAGGGGCGCGATGTCATGGTTGCCGCAGTTGGGGCAGGCGCTGGGCACGCGCTCGGTGAAGCCGCAGTGGTGGCAACGCAGCGTGCGGTCGCGCTTGTGGAAGACGCGCCAGGCGCTGCAATGTGGGCAGTCGCTCTTCCACTGGCATTCGCCGCAATGCAGCACCGGCGCGTAGCCGCGGCGGTTCAGGAAGACCAGGCTCTGCTCGCCGCGGTCCAGGCGTTCTTTCAGCGCAGCCAGCAAGGGCGCGGTCAGCGCGGTCGTCACGCCGGCCGTGGGCGGCAGGGCTTTCATGTCGAACAGCCTGACCCGGGGCAGTGCGCCGCCGCCGATGCGGGCGGCCAGTGTCAGGCGCTCGTAGCGGCCACTTTCCGCGTGCTGCCAGCTCTCCAGCGACGGCGTGGCCGAACCGAGCACCACCGGCACCTTGAGGTCGTACGCGCGCCAGACGGCCAGGTCGCGGGCCGAGTAGCGGGCGCCGTCCTGCTGCTTGTAGGAGGGGTCGTGCTCCTCGTCCACGACGATCAGCCCCAGCTCGGGCATTGACGCGAACACGGCCAGCCGCGTGCCCAGCACGAGGCGCGCGCGGCCGAGATGGGCGGCCAGCCAGTTCTGCAGGCGCTGGGCCGGCGTCAGCGCGCTGTGCAGCGAGACGATGGCCATGGGCTCGGGCAGCAGCGCCGCAAAGCGTTCGGTGAAGCGGGCTTCGAGCTGGGGCGTCAGGTTGATCTCGGGCACCAGCACCAGCACCTGGCGGCCGGCGGCCAGCGCGGCCTCGGCGGCGCGCAGGTAAACCTCGGTCTTGCCGCTGCCCGTCACGCCGAACAGCAGCGCGGGCTTGGGCGCGGCGCTGGCCAGCTGCGCCTCGATGCGGGCGACAGCCTCGGCTTGTTCCGGCGCCAGCGGCGGCTTCACCGGCTCTGCGGCGGCGGCCTTGGCCGGCTTCTTGTCCAGCTTGCGCAGGCGGGCGGCGAGCTGCTCGGGTGACAGCTCGCGCAACTGCGGCGGCAGCACGGCGCTGGCCAGCTCGCCCACGCTGCGCTGGTAGTAGCCGGCGGCAAAGTCCAGCAGCCGGCACCAGTCCGCGCCCAGCGGCGGCAGCGCGCTGAACACGGCCGCCACCGGCCGCAGCGCCATCTCGGGCTCGCCCATGGCCTCACCCGGCCAGACGACACCCAACAGCTCGCGCTTGCCCAGCGGCACGCGCACCAGCGTGCCCGAGGCGAGCGCCTGCTCACTCGCATAGTCAAGCGGGCCGTTCAGTCCGCTGTGCTGGGGCGCGTCAACAGCGACGCGCACCACCGCCGCCTGCGTCGTCTCAGGCAAGCACAGCTCCGTGCGTTTTATGAAGCGCCGGCTCAAGAAGCGGGGCCAAGTCCATGATTAGTAAGACTTCTTGGGTTGCCCACAATTTCTGTGGATAAGTTTGTGAGCAAATCCCATGAGGCGGGTGATGGTGCCCGGCTGCCGGGCGGGCTGCCCCGAACTGGCTCGCCGCATGGTTTTGGGGCTTCCCTTGAAAATCAATCACTTAGGGGCGATCCGGGAAAACGCCAATTTGCGTCGCACCAATCTTCAACGCGCCGGCTCGTATCCCAATTTTTGGGGATAAGTCACCGGGCAAGTGCAAATTTCTCGCTTTATCAGCCTGCGGCGCGCAGCTTGCGCGAGTGGCTGTGCACTTCGTCCACCAGTGCCGTGACGCTCTCCGGCGGCGTGAACTGGCTGATGCCGTGGCCCAGGTTGAAGATGTGGCCGCTGCCCGCCGCCGGCTTGCCGAAGCTGTCCAGCACGGCGCGCACCTGGGCGCGCACGGCCTCGGGCGGCGCGAACAGCACATTGGGGTCGAGGTTGCCTTGCAAGGCCACGCGGTCGCCAACTCGGGCGCGGGCGGCGCCCAGGTTCATCGTCCAGTCCAGGCCGACGACATCGGCGCCGGAATCGGCGATCTCGTCCAGCCACAGGCCGCCGCCCTTGGTGAACAGCAGGCGCGGGATGCGCTGCCCCTCATGCTCGGTCTTCACCGCCGCAAGCACCTGGCGCGAATAGGCCAGGCTGAACTGCTGGAAGGCGCCGTCTGCAAGCACGCCGCCCCAGGAGTCGAACAGCATGACGGCCTGGGCGCCGGCCTCGATCTGCGCGTTCAGGTAGGCCGCCACGGCGCGGGCGTTCACGTCCAGGATGCGGTGCATCAGGTCCGGGCGCGAGTACATCAGGCTCTTGACGAGCCGGTAGTCATCCGAGCCGCCGCCCTCCACCATGTAGCAGGCCAGCGTCCAGGGGCTGCCCGAGAAGCCGATCAGCGGCACGCGGCCATTGAGCGCCTTGCGAATCGACGTGACCGCGTCGAAGACGTAGCGCAGCTTGTCCATGTCGGGCACGGCCAGCGCCTCGACGGCGGCTTCATCCCGCACGACCTTGGCGAACTTCGGGCCCTCGCCCTGCTGGAAGCTCAGGCCCAGGCCCATCGCATCGGGCACGGTCAGGATGTCGCTGAACAAGATGGCGGCGTCCAGCGGGTAGCGCGCCAGCGGCTGCAGCGTCACCTCGGTCGCGTAGTCGCGGTTGGTGGCCAGGCCCATGAAGCTGCCGGCCTTTTCGCGCGAGGCGCGGTACTCGGGCAGGTAGCGGCCGGCCTGGCGCATCAGCCAGACGGGCGTGTGCTCGGTGGGTTGGCGCAGGCAGGCGCGCAGGAAGCTGTCGTTTTGGAGGGGGGCGAACATGGTTGAAATTATCCCCGCTGACATGCATGGCCCCGTTGTTGCCGCCGGGAACGCTGTTTGCCGATAGCTGGTTCACCTTCTTCGCAGCGAGATGCACGATGAATGCGCCCATGATCCGAATCCTTGCCGCCTTGGTCGTCGCCGCCAGCCTGTCGGGCTGCGGCTACAACCAGTTCCAGACGCTGGACGAGCAGGTCAACGCCAGTTGGGCCGAGGTGCTGAGCCAGTACCAGCGCCGCGCTGACCTGATTCCCAACATCGTCAACACCGTCAAGGGCGAGGCCAACTTCGAGCAGGAGACGCTGACCCGCGTCGTCGAGGCGCGCGCCCGTGCCACCGCCGTGCAGGTCACGCCGGAACTCGTCAACGATGCCGAAGCCCTGAAAAAATTCCAGGCGGCGCAGGGCGAACTGAGCAGCGCGCTGTCGCGCCTGCTGGTGGTCACCGAGAACTACCCGAACCTGAAGGCCAACCAGGGCTTCCAGGATCTGCGCGTGCAGCTCGAAGGCACCGAGAACCGCATCACCGTGGCGCGCAACCGCTACATCCAGTCGGTGGCTTCGTACAACGTGCATGCGCGCAGCTTCCCGAACAACCTCACCGGCATGGTGTTCGGCTACAAGGCCAAGCCCAACTTCACGGTGCAGAACGAGGCGACCATCACGACGGCGCCGACGGTGGACTTCGGCACGGCCAAGCCCCCAGTCCCCGCTACGCCCGCCGCGTCGAAGTAAGCGCGCCATGCGTTGGCTCACCGCCTTGCTGCTGCTGATGGCAGCGGCGTGCGTCCAGGCCCAGGACGTGCAGCCGGTGCCGGCCTTGAGCGCCCGCGTGATCGACCAGACCAGCACGCTCGACGCCGCGCAGCGCCAGGCGCTGGAGGACCGGTTGGCCGCCTACGAGCAGGCGTCCGGCCCGCAGATCGCCGTGTTGATGATCGCCACGACCGCGCCGGAGGACATCGCCGCGTACGCGCAGCGCGTGGCCGACCAGTGGAAGATCGGCCGCCGCGCCGTGGGCGACGGGTTGCTGATCGTCGTCGCCAAGAGCGACCGCAAGATGCGCATCGAGGTGGCCAAGGCGCTGGAAGGGGCGGTGCCCGACCTCGCCGCGCGGCAGATCATCGACACGGCCATGAAGCCCGCCTTCCAGGCCGGGGACTACGCCGGCGGCCTGCAGGCCGCCATCGAGAAGCTGCAGGCGCGCATTGCGGGTGAAGGCTTGCCGGTGCCTGCATCAGGCCCTTCGCGGCATGCCGCGGACGAAGGCTTTGGCTTCCAGGACCTCGGCCTGCTGTTCTTCATCGGCGTGCCGGTCGTCGGCATGCTGCTGACCGGCATGCTCGGCCGCAAGCTGGGCAGCGTGGCGACGGCCGGCGCCGCCGGTGCGGCCGGCTGGGCGTTTGGCGGCGGCCTCGTCATGGCGGGCGTCGCCGCGGTCGCGGCGCTGGTGCTGGTGGGCCTGTTCGGCATCGGCTCGGCCAGACGCTCATTGGGAGGCACGCGGCGTGGCGGCATGATGGTGCCGCCCATCATCTGGGGCGGTGGCGGCGGAGGTGGTGGTTTTGGCGGCGGGGGAGGCGGCGGCTTCTCCTCCGGCGGTGGCGGCAACTTCGGCGGCGGCGGCGCCTCGGGAAACTGGTGATGGCAGGCCCGTCACTCAAGCGCTTCATCCGTCATCGCCTGTGGGACGAGGACGACGCGCGCCGCGTRCTGCCCGCCGAGGCGCTGGCGCGGCTGCAGCAGCGCGTGGCCGACAGCGAGGCCCACCACAGCGGCGAGATCCGCGTCTGCGTGGAGGCCAGCCTGCCGCTGAGCTATCTGTGGCGCGACGCGCCGGCACGCGAGCGGGCGGTCACCATGTTCGCCAAGCTGCGCGTCTGGGACACCGAGCTCAACAACGGCGTGCTGATCTACCTGTTGCTGGCCGAGCACCGCATCGAGATCGTTGCCGACCGGGCAGTGGCACGGCGCGTTGACGCTGAGCGGTGGCAGGCGCTGGTTGATGCGATGGGCGCGGCGTTCCGCGCCGGCCACTTCGAGCAGGGCTTGGGCGAGGCCATCACCGCAGTGGACGCACTGCTGGTGGCGCACTTCCCGCGCGACGTGACCAACACCGCGCCGCGCCTGAACGAGCTACCCGACGCGCCGCTGCTGGGCTGAGGCGCGTTACCCTAATTGCGGCAGTTGGGCGCGCCCGATGGGCGGGCGAGGCGGGTCGCTGGCAAGGCGCGACGACGCAGTGGGCCTGTGCCCACAAGGAGAAGCAACGCAGCGAGCGGCACGAAGCGCCAGACCAGCGGGCGTGCAGCGCTGTTCACCGACGTGGTGAAGCGCGCAACGTGGGCAAGGTGTTGATGGGCCGAGACTCGATGAGTAGCGAGCGGTCAACTGCCGAATCTAGGGTTACTCCAACCGCAGGCTCTGCCGCCCCACCCAGCTCTCACCGGCCGGCAGCTCGACCGGGCGGCCGACGCAGGCCGCCTCCACGCACAGCATCTCCGACCAGCCCTCGGGCGGCATGTCGGCCAGCTTGGCGCAGCGCTCGGGGCCGGGGTTCCAGATGACCGCATCCTCGAAGCCCTGCTGGCGGATGACCACTTGCCGGCGGCCCTCAGTCACCAGCAGCGGCCGCTCCTTCACGCCGAAGTAGATGCGGTCCAGGTCCAGCACGCCGTTCTCGCCGGTCAGCAGCAGGTCCATGCGCTGCAAGGCCTCGGCCTTCTTGATGCTGTCGAAGTAGCGCAGCCCGGCCAGGCCCTCGACGCTGACCGCGTCCAGGTCCGCCACGCGCAGATAGGTGTGCAGGGCAGCAGTGAACTGCAGCGGCGCGTCGCCAAGGTTCTCGCAGGCCAGTTCCACGTCCAGGCTGCGCCCGCCCACCCGCACGCTCAGTTCCAGCTCGAAGGCATGCGGCCAGAGTGCGCGCGTGGCGTCGCTGTCGCGCAGACGCAAGACGGCGAGTACGTCGTCCTTGCCCACCTCCTGCTGCACCAGTTCCCACGGCAGCGTGCGCGCAAAGCCATGCTTGGGCAGCGGCCCGCGCTCGGCAAACTGCGGGAAGCACACCGGCACGCCGCCACGGATGGCCTTGCCGGGCGCGAACTCGCTGCGCGCGGACAGATAGAGCTGCTCGGGGGCGCCGGCGGGCTTCCAGGACAGCAGGTGGCCGCCATCGAGACTCAAGGTCGCGAGCGCGCCGTCCGGCGCCGTGAGTTCGATGCGGTCCATCGTCAGGGTTTGTTGTAGCTGGGGGAGCGAGGACCGAACAGTAGCCCATTCGGACGACCGGCGGCGAGCAGGCGCTGGCTGGCAAGGCCTGCCATCGGGTGGCTGCGGTCGGTGGAGGCCGAGATGATCTGGTCGACAACGGCCTTCACCAGGAGGCCGATGAGGCCGCCCTGGCTGTTGTTGGCCTGCTCGGCGCTCGATGCGGTGGCACTGCCTTCCCACAACAGCTTGCCGTTGCGCAGATCCACCAGCTTGGCCTCCAGCGTCACGGCCGTCTCGCTGTTGATGACCTTGTAGACCGAGCCATAACGCGTCACCTTCACGTACAGCCCCGCATCAGCCCCGAAGATCTCGCGCAGCTTGGCTGCGGGGATCTGCTGGGCGTCGTCCGGCGTGTGCATGCCGTTGCTCTTCAGCGTCTCGTCCACCAAGGACACCGGCAGCACGTAGTAGCCGGACTCGGCCAGCGGCTGCGTCATCTGCACCATCACGCTGGGCGTGGCCTGCACCTCGGGCGTGGCATTGATCGGCGGCAGCACGAGGATGGACGTGGGCTTGGCCTCCTTGTAGGCCGTGTAGTCATACGGGGCCGGCGGCGTGGCGCAGCCTTGCAGCACGAGCAGCGCAACGGCGCCAGCAAGCAACGAAGTACAGCGCAGTGCGCGCTGGAACATGGCTTTCATTGGTTTTGTCTCCCTCAGGTCTTGGACTGGCTGGCGGCTTGCGCAGGCGCGATGGGTGCTGCGGCGGCGTTGGTGGCGCCGGTCGCACTCTTGCCGGCGTCCTTCTTGGTGTTCTTCAGCAGGAAGTCGACGTAGGCGGCCGATTCCGGGAACTGGACGCGCTCGGCCTCAAGGTGGCGCTGCGCGGCGACGTCGTCACCGGTCTTGCCATAGAGCAGCGCCAGGTGGGCGCGCATGCCGGGCGGGTTGGCCTCGTTGGCGACCTTGTTCTTCTCGATCTGGGCCTCCAGCGCGGCGATCTGCGCGCCGGGCTCGCTGCCGTTGGACTTCATGTACTGGTAGACAGAGTTCTGGTAGCCCGCCCACTGATACAGCGGCTTGGGGCCAGGCTGGGCGCAGCCGACGAGGACCAGGGCGGCGGCGAGTGCGAGAGGCTTCATCATCATGGCGGCCCTCATCAGCGCACCGGCTTCCAGGCGCCGCTGTCGACGCCGGTGGTCAGCGCATTGACGGCCTCGCGGATGGCGAGATCCAGCACTTTGCCGTTCAACGTGGCGTCATAGCTGGCGGTGCTGCCGAAGCCCAGCACTTCCCGCTCGGACAGGCTGTACTCGCCCGCACCTTGAACTGAATAGACGACTTCGGAGGTTGCCGAATTGACGATGTTCAGCGTCACCTTGGCATAGGCCACCTGGGTCTTGCCGCGGCCCAACACGCCAAACAACTGCTTGTCGCCGACGTCCTTGCGGCCGAACTCGCTGACCGCGCCGGTGACCAGGTAGTCGGCGCCCTTGATGGTCTGCGCGCTGCCCTTGAACTGGGCTTCCTGCTTGGACTCTTCGAGGTTGTCGCGGTCCAGCACGCTGAAGCGGTTGGTCTGTTGCAGGTGCGAGACCAGGATGGTGCGGCTCTGCGTGCCCAGACGGTCAATGCCGTCCGAGAAGATGCCGCGCTGGTAGCTGCTGCGGTTGTCGAACTTGCCGACGGCGATGGGTGCGCGAACGCCCTGGTAGGCCGGTGCGGTGGCAGCGGCGACCTTGGGCACTTCGACAGAACGCGATGTCTCAGTGGTGGCGCAACCGCCGAGCGTGGCGGCAAGCGCAGCAATGGCCAAGCCGCAGTTCGTGATTCTTAGACTCTTCATGAGGTTTCCTCCCTAGATTGAAGCGGCGCCAGTTTATCGATGCAAATGTGGCGCTCGGCGGTTCAAATTCCCATCGACGGCCAGAGGAAAGGCGCAATGACAAAGGGCGATGGGATCACTCCCATCGCCCTTCGGATCGCGGAAAGCCGCGATTACTTCTTGCGGAACTTGCGCAGCGCCGCGACCTGAGCCGCCAGCGTGAGCAGCTCGTTCTGGATCGCCGCCTGGTCGAGTTCGCTCTTGGCGTTCTTGAGCGCTTCCTCGGCCTGCTTCCTGGCCTCGACAGCCTTGGCTTCGTCGAGGTCCTTGCCGCGGATGGCGGTGTCGGCCAGCACGGTCACGCGGTTGGGCTGCACTTCGAGGATGCCGCCGGCGACGAAGACAAATTCTTCGCTGCCGTCAGGACGCTCGATGCGCACGGCGCCCGGCTTGATGCGGGTGATCAGCGGCGTGTGCTTCGGCAGGATGCCGAGCTCGCCGCTCTCGCCCGGCAGGGCGACGAACTTGGCCTCGCCCGAGAAGATCAGCTCTTCGGCGGAGACCACGTCGACGTGGAGGGTTGCCATGTTCAATCTTCCTTAGCTAACCATTGAAGAAGTCCTGAGAGAGAGACGGGACGCCGAAACGTCCCGGTCAACCTCACTGGATCTTCTTGGCCTTTTCGAAGGCTTCGTCGATGGTGCCAACCATGTAGAACGCTTGCTCCGGCAGGTGGTCACACTCGCCAGCCACGATCATCTTGAAGCCGCGGATGGTTTCCTTCAGCGGCACGTACTTGCCGGGCGAGCCGGTGAAGACTTCGGCGACGTGGAAGGGCTGCGACAGGAAGCGCTGGATCTTGCGGGCGCGAGCGACCGACAGCTTGTCTTCCGGCGACAGTTCGTCCATGCCCAGGATGGCGATGATGTCGCGCAGTTCCTTGTAGCGCTGCAGCACCTGCTGCACGGCACGGGTCGTCGAGTAGTGCTCTTCGCCGACGACATTGGGGTCGATCTGGCGGCTGGTCGAGTCCAGCGGATCCACGGCGGGGTAGATGCCCAGCGAGGCGATGTCACGCGACAGCACGACGGTGGCGTCCAAGTGGGCGAAGGTCGTGGCAGGCGACGGGTCGGTCAAGTCATCCGCAGGGACGTAGACGGCCTGGATGGAGGTGATCGAGCCGACCTTGGTCGACGTGATGCGCTCTTGCAGGCGGCCCATTTCCTCGGCCAGCGTCGGCTGGTAGCCCACGGCGGAAGGCATGCGGCCCAGCAGTGCAGACACTTCGGTACCGGCCAGCGTGTAGCGGTAGATGTTGTCCACGAAGAACAGCACGTCCTTGCCTTCGTCGCGGAAGGACTCGGCGATGGTCAGGCCGGTCAGCGCCACGCGCAGACGGTTGCCCGGGGGCTCGTTCATCTGGCCGTAGACCATGGCGACCTTGGAGTCTTCCAGCTTGTCCTGGACCACGACGCCCGAGTCCGACATCTCGTGATAGAAGTCGTTGCCCTCGCGAGTGCGCTCACCCACGCCGGCGAACACGGACAAGCCGCTGTGCGCCTTGGCGATGTTGTTGATGAGCTCCATCATGTTGACGGTCTTGCCGACGCCGGCGCCACCGAACAGACCCACCTTGCCGCCCTTGGCGAACGGGCAGATCAGGTCGATCACCTTGATGCCGGTTTCCAGCAGGTCCTGCGACGGGCTCAGCTCGTCATAGGCCGGGGCGGCGCGGTGGATGGAGGCGGTCAGCTCGGCCGAGACCGGGCCGCGCTCGTCGATGGGGTTGCCCAGCACATCCATGATGCGGCCGAGGGTCGCCTTGCCGACCGGCACCTTGATGGTGTCGCCGGTGTTGAAGACTTCGGTGCCGCGGCGCAGGCCGTCGGACGAGCCCAGCGCGATGGTGCGGACGAYGCCGTCGCCCAGCTGYTGCTGGACTTCCAGCGTCAGGGCCGAGCCTTCCATCTTGAGCGCGTCATACACCTTGGGCATGCGGTCGCGCGGAAATTCCACGTCGACGACGGCGCCAATGCACTGAACGATCTTGCCGACTGCTGCTTGCGTGTTAGCCATTTTTGCGTTCCTTCAATTCAATTCTTTGCGTGCCGAAGCGACTCAACCGACCGCGGCTGCGCCGCTGACGATCTCGGACAACTCTTTGGTGATCGCGGCCTGGCGGGTCTTGTTGTAGACCAGCTTCAGCTCACCGATCAGCGTGCCGGCGTTGTCGGTCGCGGCCTTCATGGCCACCATGCGGGCGGACTGCTCGCTGGCCATGTTCTCGGCGACGGCCTGGAAGACCAGCGCTTCCGTGTAGCGCATCAACAGTTCGTTGATGACCGTGGGCGCGTCCGGCTCGTAGATGTAGTCCCACGAGTGGCCGGCCTTGTCCGTCTCCATGTCGCTGGCCTTGAGCGGCAGCAGCTGGTGCACCTTCACCTCTTGCTTCATCGTGTTGATGAATTGCGTGTAGCAGAGGTAGACGGCGGACAGCTTGCCTTCGGCGTACTGGTCGAGCAGCACCTTGACGGGGCCGATCAGGGCCTCGATGTGCGGCTGGTCGCCGAGCTGCGTCGCGTGAGCGACGACGCGGGCGCCGATGCGGTTCATGAAGCCCAGGCCCTTGCCGCCGATGGCGACGACTTCGGCCTTGTGACCCGCCGCTTCGACTTCCTTGAGCTTGGCCGTGGCCGCGCGCAGCAGGTTGGTGTTGAGACCACCGCAGAGGCCCTTGTCCGTCGTGACGACGACCATGCCGACCGTCTTCACGCCCTCGTTCTTCACGAGGAAGGGATGGCGGTACTCGGGGTTGGCCTTGGCAAGGCTGGCCGCGATGTTGCCGATCTTCTCGGCGTAGGGGCGAGCCGACCGCATCCGTTCCTGCGCCTTGCGCATCTTGGAGGCGGCGACCATTTCCATCGCCTTGGTGATCTTCTTGGTGTTCTCGACCGACTTGATCTTGCCGCGGATTTCTTTGCTTGAAGCCATTCGAACTCCTAGTCAGTGCAGGGCTAAGTTAAGGCTCAGCCCCACGTGTTCCGTGGCTTAAGCGAAGGACTTCTTGAAAGAAGTGATCGCGGCGTTCAGCTCGGCTTCAGCGTCCTTGTCCATCGCCTTGTCGGCTTCCAGCTTGGCAAGCAGCGCGGCGTGGCTGGTCTTCAGGAACTGGTGCAGGCCGTGTTCGAAGGCCAGGACCTTCTTCACTTCGATGCTGTCCATGAAGCCCTTGTTGGCGGCGTACAGGCTTGCTGCCATCAACGAGATGGACAGCGGCGAGTACTGGGCCTGCTTCAGCAGTTCCGTCACGCGGGCACCGCGGTCCAGCTGCTTGCGGGTGGCTTCGTCCAGGTCGGAAGCGAACTGCGCGAACGCGGCCAGCTCACGGTACTGCGCCAAGTCGGTACGGATACCGCCGGACAGCGACTTGATCAGCTTGGTCTGGGCAGCACCACCGACGCGCGACACCGAGATACCGGCGTTGATGGCGGGGCGGATACCGGCGTTGAACAGGCTGGTTTCCAGGAAGATCTGGCCGTCGGTGATCGAGATCACGTTGGTCGGCACGAAGGCGGACACGTCGCCGGCTTGCGTCTCGATGATCGGCAGGGCCGTCAGCGAACCGGTCTTGCCTTTGACTTCACCCTTGGTGAAGGCTTCGACGTAGTCGGCGTTCACGCGGGCGGCGCGCTCCAGCAGGCGGCTGTGGAGATAGAACACGTCGCCAGGGTAGGCTTCGCGGCCCGGCGGGCGGCGCAGCAGCAGCGAGACCTGGCGGTAGGCCACGGCCTGCTTGGACAGGTCGTCGTAAATGATCAGCGCGTCCTGGCCGCGGTCGCGGAAGTACTCGCCCATCGTGCAGCCCGAATAGGCCGACACATACTGCATCGCGGCGGACTCGGAGGCCGAGGCAGCCACAACGATGGTGTAYTCCATCGCGCCGGSCTGYTCCAGCGMGCGCACSACGTTCTTGATCGACGAMGCCTTCTGGCCGATGGCGACGTAGACGCAGGTCATGTTCTGACCCTTCTGGTTGATGATCGCGTCGATGGCGACGGCGGTCTTGCCCGTCTGACGGTCACCAATGATCAGTTCGCGCTGGCCGCGGCCGACGGGAACCATGGAGTCAATCGACTTCAGGCCGGTCTGCACGGGTTGGTCGACCGACTTGCGGGCGATCACGCCCGGGGCGACCTTCTCGATGACGTCGGTCATCTTGGCGTTGATCGGGCCCTTGCCGTCGATTGGCTCGCCCAGCGCATTGACGACGCGGCCAATCAGCTCGGGGCCGACCGGCACTTCCAGGATGCGGCCCGTGCACTTGACGGTGTCGCCTTCCGAGATGTGCTCGTAGGCACCCAGAATCACGGCGCCGACGGAGTCGCGCTCGAGGTTCAGGGCTAGGCCGAAGGTCTGGCTGCCGTCCTTGGCGACCGGGAATTCGAGCATTTCGCCCTGCATCACATCGGACAGGCCGTGGACGCGGACGATGCCGTCGGAAACGGACACGACGGTGCCCTGGTTGCGAATGTCCGAGCCAACACCAAGACCCTCGATGCGGCTCTTGATCAGTTCGGAAATTTCAGCGGGATTGAGTTGCATGCTGGGTCTCCAGTACCCGGAGCGGCCAGACCGTTGCCATGAGGCGGGTCAGTCGCAGGGTGAATCGATGGGATGTCTTGGGTGGCTCGGGCAGCCGTCAGGCAGTCAGGGCGACCTTCATGCGCTCAAGGCGGGCCTTGACGGAGGTGTCCAGCACCTCGTCGCCGACCACCACGCGCACGCCGCCAATCAGCGCCGGCTCGATCTGCACATGCGCGTCGAGTTTGCGGCCGAAGCGCTGTTCCAGCGTCGTCTTCAGCTCGGCCAGTTGGGCGTCGCTGATTTCGTAGGCGCTGTAGATGTGCGCGTCGGACACGCCGGAAGCGGCATTGGCCAGCACGTGGTACTGGGCAACGACTTCGGGCAGCGCGGCGAGGCGGCCGTTCTCGATCACGGCGCGCAGGAAGTTCTGCACGCCCGGGGTCAGGTCCTGCTTGGCGGCAGCGGCGATGACCGCGAGCACCTGCTCGGACTGAGCCTTGGGGTGATCGGCGAACTGGCGCAGATCGGCGTCCTGCGCCACCTGGGCCAGCGCGTCGAGCTGACGGCCCCAGGCAGCCAGGTCCTGCGACTTGGCAACCTGGAACAGCGCTTCCGCGTAGGGGCGGGCGATGGTGGCGATCTCGGCCATTTACAGCTCCGTCTTCAGGCGAGCCAGCAGCTCGGCGTGAACGCCGGCGTTGACTTCCTTGTGCAGGATCTGCTCGGCGCCCTTGACGGCCAGCGCGGCGACCTGCTCGCGCAGGACTTCGCGAGCGCGGGAAACCTGCTGCTCGGCATCGGCCTTGGCGGCGGCCAGGATCTTGGCGCCTTCTTCTTCGGCGCGGCCCTTGGCGGCGTCGACGATGGCCGCGGCACGCTTCTCGGCGTCCGAGATCAGCTTGCCGGACTCGGCCTTGGTCTGAGCCAGTTCCTTGGCGATCTGCGCCTCGGCACCAGCCAGCTCGGCCTTGGCCTTGTCGGCGGCGGACAGGCCTGCGGCGATCTTCGCGGCGCGCTCATCGAGCGCCTTGATGATCGGCGGCCACACATACTTCATCGTGAACCCGACCAGGATCAGGAACACGATCATCTGAACGATGAGCGATGCGTTAATAAACACCTTGGTGCCTCACAAAGTTTCGAGTGCGGAAACCGCCGGGGCAACCATGGCCACGGCGGGTCGACAGCTTCGAATTACTTGGCGCCAGCAGCCAGGGCGGTGGCGATCTGACCCAGGAAGGGGTTGGCAGTCGCGAACCACAGGGCGATACCCGTGCCAATGATGAAGGCCGCGTCGATCAGGCCGGCCAGCAGGAACATCTTGGTTTGCAGTTCGTTCATCAGCTCGGGCTGACGAGCGGCGGACTCAAGGTACTTGCTGCCCATGATGCCGATACCGATACAAGCACCGAAGGCGCCCAGACCAATGATCAGACCAGCGGCGAGAGCAACAAAGCTAATAACTTCCACGATGACTCCTTGAGAGATTTAGAGAGAGAAACGGTTGAGGAAAACTGCTTGGGGAAACTGGGCGACGCTCAGTGCGCGTCGTGGGCCTGGCCGATGTAGACCAGCGTCAGCATCATGAACACGAAGGCCTGCAACGTGATGATCAGGATGTGGAAGATCGCCCACACCGAGCCCGCAATGATGTGGCCGATGGCCAGGCCGACGCCGGTGGCCGACAGGCTCCAGGCGCCACCCATCAGGGCGATCAGCATGAAGATCAGTTCGCCGGCATACATGTTGCCGAACAGCCGCATGCCGTGGGACACGGTCTTGGCAACGAACTCGATGAGCTGCATGGCGAGGTTGATCGGGTACAGCGCGACCTTGTCGCCGAACGGCGCCGAGATCAGCTCATGAGCCCAGCCGCCAGCGCCCTTCATCTTGACGTTGTAGATGAGGCAAGTCACGAGCACGCCAAGCGACAGGCCCATGGTCATGGACAAGTCGGCAGTCGGCACGACACGCAGATAGGCGTGGTGGTCGCCGGTGATGTTCTGCCAGATCCAGGGGAACAGGTCCACGGGGAACAAGTCCATCGCATTCATCAGGAAGATCCAGACGAACACGGTCAGGGCCAGCGGCGCGACCAGCTTGCGGCTGTTGGCACTGTGGACGATGCCCTTGGCCTGGTCAGCGACGATCTCGACGAGGATCTCGACGGCCGCTTGAAAACGACCCGGGACGCCCGATGTAGCTGCCTTCGCGGCGCGCCACAGGAAGAAGCTGCCCACCAGACCCAGCAGCACGCTGAAGAAGATGGAGTCGAGGTTGACGACGGAGAAGTCGACGATGCCCTGCTGCTTGCCACTCTGCGCGTGGTTCAAGTGGTGAATGATGTATTCACCAGCGGTCGGGGCTGCTGTTTCGTGGCCTTCTGCTGCCATGTTTCGTTCTGCCTCGTCAGTTCCGTTTACGGCCACGCCACGCGAGCGCAAGCCAGTTCACTTTGATGCAGACCGCGAGGGTGACCAGCAGGGCTGGCCAACTCAGGCCCGGCACCACCTTTGGCGCCAGTACCAGCATCGCGATCGATGCACCGATTTTCAAAAATTCCCAACCCATGAATCTCGCAGCCGCACCGGCCGCTGAATTCACTCGCTTTGTCATGCCCCGCGCCAGCAGCATGTTTGGCAGCACCACCGCCGCAGCGCCGTAAAGCGCCGAGGCCATGGCCACGCCAGATGCCGTCCACAGCCAGATCACGGCCACGCACAGCAAACCCGCCACCAGCTGCATCCCCAGCACACGCCAGGGCGACAGCATCGGCAACGCCGACTTGACCGCCGCCGCCTGCTCCGGGGTCAGCGCCTTGACGGGCGGCTCCTCGTTGTTGTCGTCCCAGCCGCCGGCGACAAGCGCGGGGGGCCAGGTCTTTCGGGGGCCGTTCTCGGTCATGGCGCCAGATCCTGGGGTGGGCGGCTCAACGCCTTCAGACTGACAGACGCTAGTTGCACCAAGATGACGCATAAGCGCCATCAACAAAGCCAGCCATTATATGTGACGAGTCACACCTGGGTAAACCTGTCCCCTAGATCAAACGCCATTCAGGCGCTTGTCAGCGTCGCGGGCAAGCCAGGCACAGCGACGCGCAACTGCAACACCGCGCCGGCCAGCGGCTCGCGTTCCAATTCATCGGCGGGGCGCTTCTCGCGCGCCGTCGTGATGAAGAGGGTACGCAGGTCGGCGCCGCCGAAGGTCGGCATGGTCGGGCAGGTCACGGGCAGTTCGAGGCGCTGCACGACCTCGCCGGTGGGCGCGATGCGCACGAGGCTCCTGCCCTCGAACATCGCGGCCCAGTAGTGACCTTCGGCGTCCATGGCGGCGCCATCGGGGCGGCCACCGTAGGCCTCGCCGGGCGTGCGGGGCTTGAACTCGGCAAACACGCGTGCCGACAAGGCCTTGTCGTCCGCCACGTAGATGCGATGTGCCTTGGTGTCGGACCAGTGCATGCGCCGGCCATCGGGGCTCCAGGCCAGGCCGTTGGCCGTTGTCAGGCCCGTCACCTGCGCCGCGAAGTAGCTGCCATCGAAGCGGTAGAGCGCCGCCTCGGGCTCGCGCGCATCCGAGATGCTGCCCACCCACAGCGCGCCGTCCGGGCCGACCTTGCCGTCGTTGAAGCGCAGTCGCGCGGGGTCATAGGGCGGCGGCGCCAGCAGCGTCTGGGCGCCGGTCGTCGTGTCGAGGGTCCAAAGCCCGTCACGCCGCGCAACGAGCAGGCCACCGCTGGCGCGTGCCGCGATGCAACCTGGCTCCGCATCCTGCGGCCAGACGTCTGGTGCGTCTGCGCCTTCGCGCCAGCGCAGCACCTGGCGGCCGGGAATGTCGACCGCGTAAAGGACTTGTTCGGCGGGATGCCAGAGCGGCGATTCGCCGAGCAGGCAGCGGTGGGAGCCGAGGGGCTGGATGTCTTCGAGGGCCATCCCGCCACTCTAGGCGGTTATCCGAAGTAACTCGGCCGGAAGGCGCCGAGTTCGGCCTTCAGGTAGTGGGCGCCGGGGATGGGGTTGAAGTAGAACGGCGGCACATCGACGAAGCCCAGGCTTTCGTAGAGGCCGCGGGCGGCTTCCATGTCGTCCAGCGTGTCGAGCAGCATGGACGAGTAGCCGGCCTCGGTGGCGCGGTCCATCAACTGCTGGGCCAGGATGCGGCCCAGGCCGAAGCGGCGGAAGGCCGGGCGCACGAACAGGCGCTTCATCTCGCAGGCGTTGGCGTAGTCGGCGTCGGGCAGCGGGCGGAAGGCGCCGCAGCCGGCGACGGCGCCGTCGACGAGGGCCAGCAGCATCAGGCCACTTGGCTGCGCGTAGGCGCCGGGCAGCGCGGCCAGTTCCTCTTCGAAACCCTGGAAGTCGAGATCGAAGTCGAGGCTGTTGGCGTAGTCGCGCAGGATGAGGCGGGTTTCCTGCCAGTCCTCTGCGGACTCGGGGGTGATGAGCTGGATGTCAGGGCCGACCATAGGCGGCGCAGTTTAGCCAGCGAAGCCCAGCACGACCCTGCGGGTCTTCGCGCTCTTCTTCTCGATCTTCGTGACAACGACCGCTCCGATCTCGGCGGTGTTGCTGACATGCGTTCCACCGCAGGGTTGCAAGTCCACTCCTTCAACCTCCAGCACCCTCACCCGCCCCAGCCCGCGCGGCGGTTGCACGCTCATGGAGCGGACCAGGCCGGGGTTGGCATCCAGTTCGTCTTCGCTGATCCAGCGGTGACCCACCGGGTGCGCTTCGGCCACCAAGCGCGTCAGGCCCGCCTGGATGGCCTCTTTGTCGAAGGGCTCGTCGGTGTGGAAGTCCAGCCGCGCATAGGTCTCGGTGATGGAGCAGCCATCGACCGGGTAGGGCAGCAGCGCGCACAGCAGATGCGTGGCGGTGTGAAAGCGGCGGTGGGCATTGCGGCGGCCGGCATCGACGTCGATCTGCACGACTGTTCCCACCGCAGGCGGTTCGCCGTCGACCAGGTGCACGATGGCGCCGGGCTGCTCCTTGCTCTTGCGCGTGTCGCTGATGCGCCAACGCTGCTCGCCCACCGTCAGCCAGCCGGTGTCGCCGGCCTGGCCGCCGCCGAGCGGGTAGCAGACGGTGCGGTCGAGGATGACGCCGCCCTCGCCTTGCGCCAGCACGGTGGCCGCGCAGGCCAGCAGCGTCGCGTCGTCGCGGAACAGCTCTTCAGTCATCACAACCTCACCTGGCCATGGATCAGCGGCGTCACGTCGCCACCTATCCACGTCGCCTCGGCGTCGCGCTTCACATGCACGCGGCCGGCGCGGCCGAGGGCCGCACCCTGGGCGGCAACGTAGCTGTCGCCAGCCAGGCCCGACTCCTGCAACCACAGCGCCAGGCCGGCGTTGAGGCTGCCGGTGACCGGGTCTTCCGGCACGCCGAGGTCGGGCACGAAGGCGCGCACTTCGAACTGGCATTCGCTGCCGGCGGGGTAGACACCGACGACGCCAACCTTGAGCTTGTCCATCACCGCGAAGTCGGGTTGCAACGCGAGCACGCTGGCTGCATCGGGCAGGCGGGCGGCTAGCCAGCCGGGACCGTTGTCACACCAGACGAGGTCGAGCACCGCCTCAGGCGCGATGCGCAGCGACGCAATGGCTTGCGCGCGCGTAGCGGCATCGACCGGCCCGCTGCGCTTGAGCGGCGGCGCGGCAAAGGCCAGGCGGGCGCCGTCGCGCTTCACGCGCACCAGGCCGATGGCGCATTGCTGCACGACCTCGCCGGGCTTCTTCGCGTCGCCGCCGCTGGCCAGGAAGGCGTGGGCGCTACCCAGCGTCGGGTGGCCGGCAAAGGGCAGCTCGCCGCCGGGCGTGAAGATGCGCACGCGGTAGTCGGCGCCGGGCTCGGTGGGCGGCAGCAGGAAGGTCGTCTCGGACAGATTGGTCCAGCGCGCAAACGCCGCCATCTCGTCGTCGGACAGGCCGCCAGCATCGATGACGACGGCCAGCGGATTGCCCTTGAGCGGCGTGGCGGTGAAGACGTCGACTTGGACGAAGCGGCGCAATTCAGTCATGGCGAAACGGAAGGTTGGAGGTAGAGGCCGGGTTTGACGATTTCCATGCCCCGCTGCGGCGCGGCCAGCGGCGTGAAGCCGTGGCCGGTGTAGAGGGCGTGGGCGTCGCGCGTGAAGAGCATGAAGCGGCGCAGGCCTTGCAGGTCGGGGTGGGCGAGCAAGGTCTCGATCATCCAGGTCGCCAGGCCGCGACTGCGGTGGGCGTCCAGCACGTAGACGTCGCAGAGGTAGGCGAAGGTGGTGCGGTCGGTGACGACGCGGGCGAAGCCAACCTGGCCCACGCCCTCGGCATGCAGGGCGATGCACAGCGAGTTCTCGATCGAGCGTTCGACGGTCGCCAGCGGGATGCCTTCGCACCAGTAGGCGCCACGCAGGAAGGCATGCGCCGCGCGGGCATCCACGTCCTCGGGCGCGAAGCTCAGCCGGTAGCCCTCCCGCTGCGTCATCAGGGCGCGTGCTCCATGGCCGGCTCCATCGCCTCGTGCAGCAGGCGGCCCAGCTTCTCGACGCCCTCGCCGATGAGGTCGGGCGTCAGCGTGACGAAGGACAGGCGCAGCGTGCGCGGATCGGGCTGGTGGGCGTAGAAGGCGGCGCCGGGCACGAAGGCGATGCCGGCGTCCACCGCGCGGGGCAGCAGGGCCATCGCGTCCAGGCCCTCGGGCAGGCGGATCCAGAAGAACATGCCGCCTTGCGGGTTCTGCCATTCGCAGCCCGGCGGCATGTGCTCGCGCAGCGCCACGGCCATGGCGTCGCGGTTGGCCTTGTAGAGGGCGCGGATGGTGGGCACATGGCCGTCCAGGAAGCCGTTGCGAACCACCTCGTGCACGACACGCTGGTTGAAGCCCGGCGTGTGCAGGTCGGCGGCCTGCTTGGCCTGCAACAGCTTGGGGTAGAGCTCGGGCGGTGCGATGAGATAACCCAGGCGGAAGCCCGGCGTCAGCACCTTGGAGAAGGAGCCTAGATACAGCGAGCCCTCGGGCCATAGGCTGGATAGCGAAGGAGGCGGCGGCTCGTCGAACCAGAGGTCGCCGTAGGGGTTGTCCTCGACGATGGGCACGCCGGCGCGGCGCGAGGCCTCGACGACGTCGATGCGGCGCTGCGCACCCATGACGCGGCCGGTGGGGTTCTGGTAGTTGGGCAGCAGGTAGCTGAAGCGCGTGCCGGGCGCGTCGTGCGGCAGCGCGGCAATGGCCTCGGGGCGCGGGCCCTCCAGGTCGCTGGCGAGGCTGGCGAACAGCGGCTCGAAGGGCGTGAAGGCCTGCAGCGCGCCGAGGTAGGTCGGCGTCTCGACGGCCACCGGCGCACCGGCATCGCAGAGGATCTTGCCGACCAGGTCCAGCCCCTGCTGCGAGCCGCTGGTGATCAAGACCTGGTCAGGCGAGACCTTCATGCCCAGCGACGCGACGCGCGCCGCCACCCACTCGCGCAGCGGCGCGTAGCCCTCGCTAGAGGCGTATTGCAGCGCCTCACGTGGCGTGTCGGTCAGCACACGGTCGCAGGCGGCCTTGATGGCGGCTACGGGAAAGGTGTCCGCGCTCGGCAGGCCGCCGGCCATGGACAGCACGCCCGGCTTTTCGGTGACCTTGAGGATCTCGCGAATGATGGACGGATTCATTCGCGCGGCGCGGCGCGCCTGGGTCCAGATCGTGCTCATGATGGGGTGACGGTGAATTTCAAAAGAGTCAGCCTAGCATCCAGTCGACCGCAGCGCGGGCCTGCAGCTCGGTGGAGTCGAACAGTGGCAATGAGGCAGGCGAGCCGGCCGGCAGCGACAAGCCAAGCTCGGTGCAGCCGAGGATGGCGGCCTGTGCGCCGCGGTCGGCGAACTGCGCGACCTGGCTGCGCAGCAGCTCGCGCGAGGCGGGCTCGAAGCGGCCACGGCACAGGTCCTCAAAGATCAGGCGATGCACATCGGTGCGGCCGGCCTCGTCGGGCGTGATGACGTCGATGCCGAAGCGCTCACGCATGCGGTCGCGGTAGAAGCCGTGCTCCATCGTGAAGCGCGTGCCCAGCAGGCCGGCGCGCCGCACGCCGGCGGCGCGCAAGGCCTCGGCCGTCACGTCGACGATGTGCAGCACCGGCAGGCCGGCCGCCTGCTCGATCTCGGTGGCGACAAGGTGCATGGTGTTCGTCGCAATCAACAGCGCCTCGGCACCCGCACGCCTCAGCCCCGCACCGGCGTCGCCCAGCACGCGCGCCGCGCCGGCCCAGTCACCCGCCGTCTGCAGGGCGGCGATCTGCGCAAAGTCGACGCTGTGCAGCAGCAGCTGAGCGCTGTGCAGGCCGCCCAGGCGCGCGGCGACACCGCGGTTGATCAGCGCATACAGATACTGGGTCGACTCCCAGCTCATGCCGCCGAGGATGCCCAGCGTTCTCATGCGCCCACCAATGCCAGGCGCCAGCCGGCGGTGGCCCGGGCCGCACGTCGACGTTGCGGCACCGGCTGCAACAGCTGGAAGGCTGCCTCGGGCCAGGCCTCGACAACGGCCTCCTGGCCGGCCGCCAGCGTCAAGCCCTCGCCGGCGCGCAACCAGTGGTCGTCGGTGCTGCAGGACACCGTCAGCCACAGCCGGCCACTCGTCACGACGAGCCGGCGCGGCCCGCGCGCGGCGGCCAAAGTCAGCGCCTGGCCCGGCATGAGTTGGGTGGTGAATCGATCGTTCATGTCGCCTCCTGCGAGTGAACCGGTTGCCGCTTGCCCAGCCAGACCACCGCCAGCACCGCGGCAGCAAAGACCAGCGTCATCGCGTCCAGCGTCTCGCCGAGCAACGGCACCGCGAGCAGCATGGAAAGAAACGGCTGCAGCACCTGCACCTGGCTGACGCGCAGCGTGCCGCCCAGCGCCAGGCCGCGATACCAGGCGAAAAAACCTATCCACATCGAGAACAGCGACACATAGGCAAAGCCCGCCCATGCCGAGGGCGCGACCGGCGCGGTCGGTCGCGTCATGACGGCCAGCGGCACGGTGATGGGCAGGCTCAGCACCAACACCCAGCAGATGACCTGCTCGGCTGTCATGCCAGCAGTCAGCCGCGCGCCGCTGACATAACCCGCCGACGCGCAGACCACCGCGCCCAGCAGCAGCACGTCCGCCATCTCCAGCCCACCCGCACCGCGCCAGGCGGCAAAGCCGACCACCAGGCCCAGCCCGGCAACAGCACAGCCCCAGAAAGCCAGGCTCGGTCGCTGGCGCAGCACCAGCGCGGCGATGACGGCCGTGGCCAGCGGCAGCACGCCGGAGATGACGGCGGCATGCACCGCGTCCACCTGCCGCACGGCCAGGCCCGACAGCAGCGGCCAGCCGAAGACGACGCCGCCCGCCGTGAAGGCCAGCAACCGCCACTCGCCACCGCGCGGCCGGCGCGCACCGGTGACGGCCAGATAGGCCAGCGACAGCAGCCCCGCGACCGCGGCGCGGCCGAAGGCGACGAAGGCCGGGTCCAGTTGGGGCGCCTCGGCGCTGCCGCCGGCCAGCCGCGTCATCGGCAGGCTGAGCGCGAACATGACGACGCCGGCGAGACCCAGCAGCAGGCCGCGTGTGGCGTCGGACGCCGTGGTGGTTGAGATGGATAACCCTTGCATGGGCTCAGTCTAGGGACAGACAGCGATACAGACCCAGTACAGTTGACCCAGCCACACTTTGAATCTGTACTGCCATGCCCACCGGTACACACCCGCCGCTGCAGCGCGACGCCAGCCAGCCGCTGGCCGGCCAGCTGGCCGAGCGCTACGCCCAGCGCATCCGCGAACGACTGCTGCTGCCCGGCGCCCGCCTGCCCTCGGTGCGCGACTGCGCGCGCCAGCACGGCGTCAGCCCGCACACCGTCGTTGCCGCCTATGACCAGCTGCAGGCCGCCGGCCTGCTGGAGGCGCGGCGCCAGCGCGGCTTCTTCGTGCGCGAGCACCGGCCCGTGGCAACGGCCGCCCGCAGCGCGCGCCCTGCCACGGCGCTGCCGCGCCAGGCGCCCATGGACGCGACGGCCCTGATCCGCGGCATGTTCGAGGCCGACGCGGCGCGCTCGCCCGGCCTGGGCACGCTGCCGGCCGACTGGCTGGACCCGACGCTGCTGCAGTCCGCGCTGCGGCGGCTGCACGGCGGCCAGGAGCAGTCCCTGCAGACGAGCTACGGCGACCCCAGCGGCGACGAGCGCCTGCGCCTGGCCTTGTCGCAGCGGCTGGCCGACCTCGGCATCCACGCCAGCCCGGCGCAGATCCTGACCACCAACGGCGCCACGCATGCGCTGGACCTGCTCATCCGCACCCAGCTGCAGCCAGGCGACGCGGTGCTCGTCGACGACCCGGGCTGGGCCATCATCTTTGCGCGCCTGACGCAGGCCGGCATCCGGCTGCTGCCCGTGCCGCGCAGCGCCCAGGGGCCGAATCTCGAAGTGCTGGCCGCGCTGGCCAGGGAACACGCGCCGCGCGCCTACCTGACCGTGTCGGTGCTGCACAACCCGACCGGCCACAGCATCGACCTGGCCACCGCCCACCGGCTGCTGCGCCTGGCCGACGAGCATGACTTCTCCATCGTCGAGGACGACAGCTACGGCTTCCTCGCGCCCGAGCACCTGCCGCGCCTGGCGGCGCTGGACGGCCTGCGCCGCGTCGTCTACGTGGGCGGCTTCTCCAAGGTGCTGACGCCGGCCTGGCGCGTGGGCTACCTGGCCGCCGCGCCCGAGCGGCTGGCCGCGCTGACCGACACCAAGCTGCTGGACGGCCTGACCAGCTCGCCCGTGCTGGAGCGCGCCGTGGCGCTGTGCCTGGAGCAGGGCCGCCTGCGCCGCCACGCGCAGCGCCTGCGCGAACGCCTGGACCAGGCACGCCAGCGCGTGGCGACGTTGGCCACCCGGCAGGGCTTCAAATGGGCCGCGCCGCCCGACGGCCTGTTCGGCTGGCTGGACGTGGGCGTGGACACCGAGCGCCTGGCCCAGCCGCTGCTGGACGCCGGCTGGCTGACGGCGCCCGGCGCCCTCTTCAGCGCCACGCGCTGCCCCGGCTCGCTGATGCGCGTCAACATGGCCACGTCGCAGGACCCGGCCTTCTGGCGCCAGCTGCGCGCCTGCGTGGACGACATCCGCGGCCCCACAGCGCCCCCCTAACTCCTTGTCCCCCGTTCCGGTGACCGCCCTATGGCGCTGCGGGTCCGGCAGGCGTCCACTGCCCTTGCACAACACAAGGGGAGACGGCCATGTCCAGCATCCGATTGCGCCTGGGTCACCAGCTCGGCGCACTGTTTCTGGCGCTGGCCTCGCTGTCGGCCCACGCCGATTTCGCCGCTGACGTCACGGTCACGCTGATTGCCCCCGGCGGCACGACTGCAGGCGGCCCCAGCCCGATCTTGTTGACGCAGACCGTCACGGTCGCCGACCTCGCCGGCGGCGTGCTCGCCGGCAACCTGGGCGGCACGGGCGACATCAGCGGTTTCATGCTGGACAACGAGCGTGTCTCCTTCTCCGGCAACTCCATCCTGATCCGCGCCGCCGTCGGCGACGTGACCGGTGACGTGTGGACGACCGGTTATCTCGGCGCCGGTGGCAGCGCCGCCCGCTACGAGATCAGCGGCCTCGCCATCACCGGCCAGGCCATCACCGGCTTTGCGGTCTACGCCTTCGACGGCTATGCCACATCGGGCTTCAGCGGCCTGCTCAGCCCCGCCGACCCGGCCAGCCTCGTGCAGCTGGCGGGCGCCCAGACGATCCGCTTCAACCTCGACAGTCTCGTGTTCGTGCAGCGCCCCGGCGGCGAGGCCGACAGCTACGCCGAGTTCCGCATCGACCTGCTGACCACGCCGGTGCCGGAGCCCGCCAGCTGGCTGCTGCTCGCCGCTGGTTTGCTGCCCTTGCTGCGGCGCGCCCGAGGCACTTCGTGATCGACGTCGACCCCTTCACGCTGGCGCGCTTCGAGCCGCTGGTTGGCAGCCGCTTCACGCTGCGCCTGGGCGACGACGCCGGCCTGCCGGCCCAGCTCATCGAGGCCCGCGCCTGTGGCGGCGCGGTGCCGGGCGGCCGCCAGCCCTTCAGCCTGACCTTCGAGGCCGCGGCCGAGCCGGCGTTGCCGCAAAGCATCTACCGGCTCGAGCACCCGCAGGAGGGCGCGATGGAGATCTTCCTCGTGCCCGTGGCGCGCCGCGCCACCGGCCTGCACTACGAAGCCGTGTTCAGTTAGCAGGAGCGCCCCATGGCCGATCCCTTCCTCGGTGAACTCAAGTTGGTGAGCTTCGGCTACGCGCCGCGGCGCTGGGCGCTGTGCGATGGCCAGTTGCTGCCCATCAGCCAGAACCAGGCGCTGTTTGCGCTGCTGGGCACGACCTATGGCGGCAACGGGCAGAGCAACTTCGCCCTGCCGGACCTGCGCGGCCGCTCACCCATGCATGTAGGCGGCGACGCGGCCGTGAGCCTGGGCGAGCGGGGCGGCGCCGAGGCCGTCGCGCTGACGCCGGCCCAGATGCCGGCCCACAGCCACACGCTGACCGCCACCAACGACCTGGCCAACGCCAGCGTCCCCGGCGGCGCCGTGCCGGCCGCCAAGCCACGCGGCGGCATCAACCGCTACGCACCGGCCGGCAGTGGCGCCGTGATGGGCGCCACCGCCATTGCCACGAAGGGCGGCGGCCAGCCGCACGAGAACATGCAGCCCTACGTCGTCTTGAACTGGGTCATCGCCATGCAGGGCATCTTCCCCAGCCGCGACTAGAGCCACACAGGAGCCGCCATGTCCAATCCCTTCATAGGCGAAATCCGCCTCTTCGGCGGCAACTTCGCGCCCGCCGGCTGGGCCCTGTGTCAGGGCCAGTTGATCTCGATTGCCGAGAACGACGCGCTGTTCAACCTGATCGGCACGACCTACGGCGGCGATGGTGTGCAGACCTTTGCGTTGCCCGACCTGCGCGGCCGCGTGCCGGTGCACCAGGGCCGGGGCGCGGGCCTCAGCAGCCGCGTCATCGGCGAAGTCGGCGGCAGCGAAGCCGTCACGCTGACGCTGGCCCAGATGCCCCAGCACAGCCACGCCATGAATGCCAGCAGCGCGGCGGCCACCATGGGCAGCCCCGGCGGCGCCCTGCTGGCCACGACCGCCGTCAACAGCTACGACACCGGCGCCGGCAGCACGGCCATGGCGGCCGGCGCCATCGGCAGCAGCGGCGCCTCCCAGCCCCACGTCAACATGGGCCCGACGCTGGCGCTGAACTACATCATTTCGCTGTTCGGCATCTTCCCGCCGCAAGCTTGAGGAGCACGACATGTCCGATCCCTTCGTCGCCGAAGTTCGCGTGCTGCCCTTCGGCTTCGTGCCCCGCGGCTGGGCCAGTTGCGACGGCCAGTTGCTGCCGATCTCCCAGAACACCGCCCTCTTCTCGCTGCTCGGCACCAACTATGGCGGCAACGGCAAGTCCACCTTCGCACTGCCCCAACTCGGCGGGCGCTTCGCGATGGCGCCAGGCCAGGGGCCGGGCCTGAGCGACCGCTTCCTCGGCGAAGACGCCGGCCAGGCCAGCGTGACGCTGACCCAGGCCGAGATGCCGGCCCACAACCACGACCTGCGGGCCGGCGCCTCCGGCCTGGCCGCCAACCCCATCGACGCCATGATGGCGCCGCCCGTCAATGGCGCCAGCGCCTACCGCGCACCGGGCGCCGCGGCGCAGATGGCGGCCAGCATGGTGGGCGTGTCGGGCGGGGGCCTGCCGCATGAGAACCGCCAGCCCTATCTCGGGTTGCGCTTCTGCATCGCGCTGCAAGGCATTTTTCCTCCGCGCGGCTGAGATCGCGCATGGACTACTGCCTGCGCGTGGCGACACCGGCCGACGAGGCCTGGCAGCTCGCCATCTACGCCAGCACGCGGGCCGATGAGCTGGCGCTGACCGGCTGGCCGGCCGAGCAATGCGAAGCCTTCGTGCGCCAGCAGCACGGCGCCCAGCAGCAGCACTACACGCGGCATTTCCCGCGCTCGGTCTGCCAGCTCATCGTCGTGAATGCGGGCGAAGTTGCCGGCCGGCTCTGGCTCGACGAGCGCGGCGACCGCCTGCACATCCTCGACATTGCGCTGCTGCCCGCCTGGCGCGGCCGGGGCCTGGGCACGCGCTGCTTGCAGGCGCTGGCCGAGGGCGGTCGGCGCCTGAGCATCCAGGTCGAGACCCACAACCCCGCCCGGCGGCTCTACGAGCGGCTGGGCTTTGTTCCCGAGAGTGAGCCCCAAGGCCTCTACCAGGCCATGGCCCACCCCGCCCGCAGCCCCGAGGAGTGCCTGCCATGCTGAACAAGCGCAATTTCCTGAAGAGCGGCGCGACCGCGTTCATGGCCGGCGCCGGCACGACGGCCGCGCTGGCCGCCGTGCGCCCCAGCCTGGGCGCCCTCGCCGGCCAGGCCAGCTGGCAGGCCCACCTCGGCCAGGCCTTCGAGGTGGACGGCCACGCCGTCACGCTCCAGGCGGTACAGCCGCTGGCCAGCCGCCAGCCGGGCGAGCAGTTCAGCCTCGCGTTCACCGGCGTGCTACCACCCAGTCTGAGCGACGGCATTTACACCTTGAGCCGTGCCGGCACCGACGCGGTGCAGCTATATCTGGCCCGCACACCGCAAGGCCTGCGCGCCGATTTCTGCCGCCTGCAAGGCTGACGAATAGGTCACGCCCGGCCGGGTTTAGCCGTCGGCCGGGCAGCCGCTTGCCGGCAAAATCCGCCCTCGGACCGCCTGCAGTTGGCGGCCCCTTGAGGCCATGACCGAATCCTTGAAATTTCTTGTTGTTGACCCTCTCGCCGGCGTCCAGTCCTTTGCCCGCCAGTTGCTGCAAAGCCAGGGCTTCTCAGCCGACGCCATCCGCTGCTGCGCCGACCCCGAGGCCGCGCTGGCCCAGGGCCTGGAGTTCAAACCCGACTTCCTCATCACCGACTGGTTTGCTAAGGCAGGCCTGAACGGCGTCCAGCTCTTCCAGCGCCTGCAGTCGGCGCAGCCGCGCCTGCATCTGGCCTTGCTGAGCTTCGAGATCACGCCCGAGCGCGAGCAGGAGGCGCAGGCCCTGGGCGCGCATTTCCTGCTGAAGAAGCCCTTCACGGCCGAGCAGTTCAAGGCCGAGCTGGCGCGCTCTTTGGACGCCATGGCCAAGGACCCGACCGGCCTGCGCAGCCGCGCGGCGGCGCGCATCGTGCTGCCACCGCCCCAACCCGTCATCAAGCCCGGCGACAGCGTGCGCTACAAGGGCCAGCGCCATGTGGCGCAGTACGTGGTGCACCGCCCCGGCGAGACGGTGGTGCAGCTCAAGGGCGTGGCGGCGTTGATCCCGCTGGACCAGCTGCAACCGAACTAAGCCCAGAGGCAGACCGCCATCAGCAGCGGATAGGGCAGCGCCACCGTCGGGCGCAGCGCGCTCTTCAGGTATTGCGCCACCAGCCCCAGGCCACGCAGGCGGCGGGCGGCCCAGTCGCTGTGCAACTGCATGGCTGCGGCGTCTGCGCCCGACTTCAAGGCCGGCTCGATGGCCAGCAACCGGTCACCCAGGCGCCCCTGGAAGGTCTTCAACACGCCCTCCTGCAGCCACATCAGGGCCAGCAGCGGCAGCGTGATGCGCGGGTCAGGCACCAGAACCACGGCGGCAAAGGCGGCCAGCTTCACGCCCAGCGCCAGCGCCTCGTAGCGCTCGTGCTGGCTCTGCAAGGCCAGCCATTCCTGGTGCAGGGCGTTCACTTCGCCTCCAACACTTCCCACCGGTCCATCAACTCCAGCAGCTCGCCATCGATGGCGGCGGCGCGGTCGGTCACTTCGGCGATGCGGGCAGCGCCCTGCGCGTACAGCTCGCTGCCGGCGATCAGCGCGTTCAGCTGCTTCTGCTCGGCCTCCAGCGCGGCGATGGCCTTGGGGATCTCGTCCAGCTCGCGCTGCTCCTTGTAGCTGAGCTTGCGCTTGCTGGCGACGACCGGGGCGGGCTCAGGCGCGGGCGGCGGCGTGGGCGCTGCCGCAGGCTTGGGTGCCGCCTGCGCCTGCAGTGCAGCGGCGCGCTTCGATTGCGTCAGCCAGTCCTGCACGCTGCCTTCGTACTCGCGCCAGCGGGCGTCACCCTCGTACACGAGCGTGGACGTGACGACGTTGTCCAGGAAGCGCCGGTCATGGCTGACGAGGAAGACGGTGCCGTCGTACTCGGCCAGCAGTTCCTCCAGCAGCTCCAGCGTCTCGATGTCGAGGTCGTTGGTGGGCTCGTCCAGCACCAGCACGTTGGCCGGCCGCGCGAACAGGCGGGCCAGCAGCAGGCGGTTGCGCTCGCCACCCGACAGCGTGCGCACCGGCGAGTTGGCCCGCGCCGGCGAGAACAGGAAGTCGCCGAGGTAGCTCTTGACGTGCTTCTTCTGGTTGCCGATCTCGATCCACTCCGAGCCCGGGCTGATGGTGTCGGCCAGCGTCGCGTCGAGGTTGAGCGTGTCGCGCATCTGGTCGAAATAGGCGACCGTCATCTTCGAGCCCAGGCGCACGGCGCCGCTGTCGGGCGCCAGCTCGCCGAGGATCATCTTCAGCAGCGTCGTCTTGCCGGCACCGTTGGGGCCGATGAGGCCGACCTTGTCGCCGCGCAGGATGGTGGCGGTGAAGTCGCGCACGATGGCGCGCTCGCCGTAGCTCTTGCACACGTCCTCCAGCTCGGCCACGATCTTGCCGCTGGCGCCACCGGTGTCGATGTCCAGCCTGACCTTGCCCTGCACGTCGCGCCGCGCCGCATGGGCCTGGCGCATCACGTCCAGGCGCTGGATGCGGGCGACGGAGCGCGTGCGGCGGGCTTCCACGCCCTTGCGGATCCAGATCTCTTCCTGCGCCAGCAGCTTGTCGAAGCGAGCGTTGAACAGCGCCTCGTTCTCCAGCTCGTAGGCCTTGGCGGCCTGGAAGGCGGCGTAGTTGCCGGGGTAGCCGCGCAGCTGGCCGCGGTCCAACTCGACGATGCGGTTGGCGACGTTGTCCAGGAAGGCGCGATCGTGGGTGATCAGCAGCAGCGAGCCCTTGAAGTCGTTCAGCAGGCCTTCCAGCCAAGTGATGGCGTCCAGGTCCAGGTGGTTGGTGGGCTCGTCCAGCAGCAGCACGTCGGGCTGGGCGACCAGCGCGCGGCCCAGCGCCACGCGCTTCTTAAGGCCGCCGGACAGGCTGCCGACCAGGCGCTCGCCGTCCAGGTCCAGGCGGTGCAGCGTTTCTTCGACGCGCTGCTCCCAGTTCCAGGCGCCGATGTGCTCGATGCGCTCCTGCACCCAGGCCAGGTCGTCGTTCTCGTCGTGGATCTCGTAGCGTTCACGCAGCGCCTTGGCCTCGGCCACGCCCTCGCTGATGACGTCGAAGATGGTCGCGTCGCCGCGCAGGATGGGCTCCTGCGGCACATAGACGTTGGTGAGGCCTTGTTGCTGCTGCAGCAGGCCGTCGTCGAGCTTTTCAAGGCCGGCGAGGATCTTCAGCAGCGAGGACTTGCCGGTGCCGTTGCGGCCGATGAGGCCGACGCGCTCGCCGACTTCGAGAGAGAAACCGGCACCATCGAGCAGGGCAACGTGGCCGAAAGCGAGGTGGGCGTTGGTGAGGGAGAGGACTGCCATAAAGCAGATTGTCCCTCGGCGGTTCAAACCGCCTTCAGCGACGACGTGGCGGACAGGTGGGCCAGCACCTGCTGCATGACGGCCGGATCGCTGAGCAGCCGGCGGTGCCCCAGGCCCTCGGTGACGTGCAGGCGGCCGGCGGGCAGGCCGGCCAGCAGCGTCTCGCTACCGATCAAAGGCGCCGTCACGTCGCCGCGGTCATGCACGATCAGCGTCGGCTGTGCGACGCGCTCGGCCAGCCACGCGGGCTCGAAGTGCCCCAGCGACGCGCCCTCGCGACGCTCGAAGCGGCCGCGCATGCGCGCCGCCAGGCTCTCGCCCGTGCCCATCGCGTCGGCGAACCAGCGCAGGAACTGCCAGGGCGGCGGCGCCAGCGCGATCAGCGCCACGCGCCTGGCCGGCAGGCCGCGCGCCAGCGCATGCGACAGCGCCATTGCGCCGAGGGAATGCGCCACGACGCCGTCCCAGGGCCCGAAGCGCGCCGTCACGGCGAACATCGCCCGCACCCACTGCAGCAGGTTGCTGCGCCAGCCACCGCTGCGGCCATGGGCCGGCAGGTCCAGCAGCACGGGCTCGAAGCCGGCGACGGCCAGCGTGTCGGCCAGCGGGCGCATCTGCTGCGCATCACCGGCCCAGCCGTGGGTCAGCAGCACCTTGGGTCGGCCGGGCTCCAGGTCGCCGCGCTGCCAGACGCTGATGTGGCCGCCCTCGAAAGGCAGTTGCCGCTCCACCCAGGGCCGCGGCACGGCGCGCGAGCGGGCCAGCCACTTGGTGGGCATGGGCGTGAAGAACAAGCCCATGGCCAGCCGCGTGCCGAGGGCCGGCGACACATGGTGCAGGCCACGCAGCAGCGCGGCGACGCCGCGTGCGGCGGGTGAGGCGAAGAAGGCGGCGGCGGGGTTGTGGGCGGTCATCATGGGCTCCATATTTCGCACGACCGTGCGACATGTTGGCAAAAAAACTCAGTGGCTGGATTCCGGCACTTTCGCTGCGGCCAGCATGCGCTCCCACGCCCTGATGCCGCGCTCGTGCACCAGCGGGTCGCGCAGGAAGCGTGTGTCGCGCAGCAGGCCGGTGAAGAGCGCGTCCATCTCGAAGACGAACTGCTCGGCGTCCAGGTCGGCGCTCAGGTGGCCGGCCTCGACGGCCTGCAGCACCGTGCGGCGCAGCGCGGCGCGCAGGCGCAGCACGCCGTCCTCCAGCTGATCGCGCACGGGGCCTTCGCGGTCGTCGTATTCGAATGCGCCCGCCGTGTAGAGGCAGGACAACGTGCGATCGGTGTTGGTGGCGCGGGCCAGCCAGCGGCGCATGATGGCGTCCAGCCGCGGCAGGCCGCGCGGCTGGCTCATGGCGGGCACGAAGACGGACTGCTGGAAGCGCCGGTCGTACTCCAGTAGCACGGCCACCTGCAGCTGCTCGCGCGAACCGACGCGCGAGAACACGCCGCTCTTGGACAGCCCCAGTCGCTTGGCGACCTCGCCGATGGACAGGCTCTCCAGGCCTTCAGCGGCGGCCATGGCCAGCGCCATGTCGACGATGGCGGCCAGCGTGGCTTCGGCGCGCTCGGTGCGGGTTTCCATGCCCTAAATTTAGCACGATCGTGCGGCGACAGTCAAAGGACCATCAAACGAGCTGGCTGGCGTGATGGCGCAGGTGGTCGTCGACGAAGCTGGCGATGAAGTAGTAGCCGTGGTCGTAGCCGGCATGGCGGCGCACGTTCAAGGGCTGGCCGGCGGTGGCGCAGGCGGTCTCGAAGGCCTCGGGGTGGAGTTGCTCGGCCAGGAACTTGTCGCCCAGGCCCTGGTCGATGAGGATGCCGCCGGGGTAAGGCGCGCTGCGCTGCAACTGCATCAGCTCGCTGGCGTCGTGAGCAGCCCAGCCAGCGCGGTCCTCGCCCAGGTAGCCGCTGAAGGCCTTGCGGCCCCAGGGGCAGCGCATCGGTGCCGCGATGGGCGCGAAGGCGGACAGCGACTGGAAGCGCCCCGGGTGGCGCAACGCCAGCGTCAGCGCGCCGTGGCCACCCATGGAGTGGCCGAACAGGCCGGTCTTGGTCAGGCCGGTCTCGCGCTGCACCAGCGGCAGCAGTTCGTTCAGCAGATAGCTCTCCATGCGCCAGTGTTTGGCCCAGGGCGCCTGCGTCGCGTCGAGGTAGAAGCCGGCGCCGACACCGAAGTCCCAGGCCTCGCTCTCACCCGCCACGTTCGCGCCGCGCGGGCTGGTGTCGGGCATCAGCAGCGCCAGGCCCAACTCGGCCGCGAGACGCTGGGCACCGGCCTTGGTGGTGAAGGTCTCCTCGGTGCACGTGAGCCCGGCGAGGAAGACGAGTAGCGCCTTCGGCTGCGGCGGCACGAACAGCGCAAAGCGCATGGGCAGGCCGATCTCGGCCGATTCGTGGCGATGGAAGCGCTGTGTGCCGCCAAAGCAGCCGTGTTCCGACAACAGTTCCATCTACATCCTTCAAGTCGCCATGTGTTGGTCCACTTTATCGAGAACTTCCTCGGGCTCCTCGGCTTGGGCCTCGGTCTCGTTGTTCAGCACCGCATGCATGCGGTCGGTGTCCAGGTCGCCCGTCCACTTGCCGACGACGACCGTGGCCACGCCGTTGCCGATCAGGTTGGTCAGCGCGCGCGCTTCGGACATGAATCGGTCTATGCCCAGGATCAGCGCCAGCCCCTCGACTGGCACGTGGCCGACGGCCGACAGCGTGGCCGCCAGCACGATGAAGCCGCTGCCCGTCACGCCCGCCGCGCCCTTGCTCGTCAGCAGCAGCACGCCCAGCAGCGTGATCTGCTGCATCAGCGTCATCGGCGTGTCGGTGGCCTGGGCGATGAAGACGGCGGCCATGGTCAGGTAGATGGAGGTGCCGTCGAGGTTGAAGGAGTAGCCGGTCGGGATGACCAGGCCGACCGTGGACTTGCGCACACCCAGGTTCTCCAGCTTGGCCATCATGCGCGGCAGCACCGACTCGCTGGACGAGGTGCCGAGCACGATGAACAGCTCTTCCTTGATGTACTTGATGAACTTCCAGATCGAGAAGCCATGCGCCTTGGCGATGGTGCCGAGCACGATGAAGATGAAGATCAGGCAGGTGGCATAGAACGAGCCCATCAGCTTGGCGAGGGACACCAGCGAGCCCAGGCCGTACTTGCCGATGGTGAAGGCCATCGCGCCGAAGGCACCGATGGGGGCGATCTTCATGATCATGCCGACGATGGCGAACAGCACGTGCGAGGTCTTCTCGATGCCGTCGAACACCAGCGTGCCGCGGCCGCCGAAGCGGTGCAGCGCGAAGCCAAACAGCAGCGCAATCAGCAGCACCTGCAGCATCTCGCCCTTGGCGAAGGCGTCCACCACCGTCGTCGGGATGATGGCAAGCAGGAAGCTCACTGTGTCCTGCAGCTTGCCTGGCCCGGTGTAGGCGGCGATGCCCTTGGTGTCCAGCGTCTTGGGGTCGACATGCATGCCCTCGCCCGGCTGCAGCACGTTGACGACGATGAGGCCGACGATGAGGGCGATGGTCGACACGACCTCGAAGTACAGCAGCGCGTAGCCACCGGTCTTGCCGACGCGCTTCATGTCCTCCATGCCGGCGATGCCCACCACCACCGTGCAGAAGATGATGGGCGCGATGATCATCTTGATCAGCTTGATGAAGCCGTCGCCCAGCGGCTTGAGCGCCTCGCCCGTCTGCGGGAAGAAGTGGCCCACCAGCACGCCGATGACGATGGCGGTGATGACCTGGGCGTACAGCGATTTGTAGAAGGGCTGTGGGCCGGTTGGGGTGGCTGTGGCTGTGGCTTGCATGCGCGGCTCCGGTCAGTTCTGCGAGTGGAACTGGGTTGGGCGGCAGCTTAGGCCTGTGGGCGTGCGGTGGCGAGTGTGGCTTCCCACATGGATTGCAAAATGGGGGGAGGGGCACTACGTTTTCGTAGCTGCGTGTCTGCTCGGTGCATTGCCGGGAGTCCCGCCCGGCGGCGGGGTAACTTTCTTCTGCGGGGCTGTATAGACCGGGGACATGGGTAACGGGTGTGCCAGGACATGGGTAACGCTTTCGGGTGTTGAAGCCCCCGGAAGAAGCCCATGGTCTGGACGGAGAAGAGCACCGTGTCCCTGCGTCAAGAATTCGTGCACCTGGCTCGCCAGGACGGCGCCAATGTGCGTGCGCTGTGCCGCCAGTTCGGCATCAGCCCCAAGACGGGCTACAAGTGGTTGAACCGCTTCGAGGCCGCTGCGGGCGATGTGCAGGCCTTGCACGACCGCCATCGCCGCCCGCTGAGCAGCCCCGCGCGCAGTTGCGATGCCGTCGAGCAAGCCGTGCTCGCACTGCGCCGCGCGCACCCCGCCTGGGGTGGCCGCAAGATCGCCAGACGGCTGGCGGACCTTGGCCAGGCGCAGGTCGCCCCCAGCACCGTCACGCACATCCTGCATCGCCATGGGCTCATCACGCCCGAGGCCAGCCTCGCCGCCCAGCCCTGGCAGCGCTTCGAGCACGACGCGCCCAACAGCCTGTGGCAAATCGACTTCAAGGGACACTTCCCCACGCTGGCCGGGCGCTGCCAAGCGCTCACGCTGCTGGATGACCACTCGCGCTTCAACCTGCGCCTGCACGCGCTGACGCGCACGGACACGCCCTCGGTGAAGGCACAGTTGGTCCAGACCTTCGAACGCTACGGGCTGCCGCTGCGCATCAATGCCGACAACGGCTCGCCCTGGGGGACGCCCAAGGCCAGCGGCCAAAGCCTCAGCGAGTTGGCGGTCTGGCTGATCCGCCAAGGCGTGCGGGTGAGCTTCAGCGCCCCTTATCACCCGCAGACCAATGGCAAGTTGGAGCGCTTCCATCGCACGCTGGACGTGGAGGTGCTGGCCGGGCGGCACTTCACGGACTTCGAGGCCGTGCAGCGCGCGTTCGACGCCTGGCGCCCGAGCTACAACTGCGAGCGGCCGCACGAGGCGTTGGGCTTGCAAGCGCCGGTGCAGCGCTATCGACCCAGCGACGTGCGCTACGGACCCACGCTGCGCGCCATCGAGTACCCGGACACTGACTGCGTCGTCACCGTGGGCTGGAACGGCTTCGTGCACTTCCAGCGGCGCAAGCTGCACGTGTCCAGCGCTCTGCAAGGTCTGCCTATTGGCATTCGTCCCAGAAGTGGATGCGATGGCGTGCATGACGTGTACTTCTGCCATCAGCGCTTCACCCAGTTCGACCTGCGTGAGCCGCTGTTGGACACTTGAGAAGGTGTTACCCATGTCCTGGCACGGGTGTTACCCATGTCTCCGGTCTATACACGGGGCCAGAAGAAAGTCACCAAAGAAGAGGCCCTTAACCGCACACCAGCACCACTTGCACGAGCTGCGCCGTGCAACAGCCGGTGGTGGAGCGGGACGACGCGAGCCGCTGCGCTCTCGCTGCTGCCCTTGTCACCAGCACCATCCATCGCCGCAGCAGGCCGCCTAACGCGCGGCTGCACGCCGGGCTCACGAGAAATACCGAAGACAGCGTCGCTCGGGCGACGCGACTCTGCGCGCTCACCCCCTGTGGCGTCGCCCCAGCGACGCGGTATCCCCTGGTGAGTTCGGCGTGCAGCCGACGTTAGGCGGCGTGAAGGGGCGAGCTATGGCGCTCGTCACAAGGACAGCAGCGAGAGCGCAGCGGCTCGCATCTGCCCGAAATGAAGGTGAGCGTTTTCGCGCGCCGTTGTCGGCGGCGTGGTGCTCGCGTGCGGTTAAGGGCCTCTTCTTTGGTGACTTTCTTCTGGCCCCGCAGAAGAAAGTTACCCGGCCGCCGGGACGGACTCCCGGCAATGCACCGAGTCACACCGACTCCCCGCAAAAGCAACCAACCAAGAACTCAGAACTCCACAACCGACCGAATCGACTCCCCACGCCGCATCAACTCAAACCCTTCGTTGATGTCCTCCAGCTTGAGCTTGTGCGTGATCAGCTCGTCGATGTGCAGCTTGCCTTCCATGTACCAGTCGACGATCTTCGGCACATCGGTCCGCCCACGCGCACCGCCAAACGCCGAGCCTTCCCACTTGCGGCCCGTGACAAGCTGGAACGGCCGCGTCGAGATCTCGGCACCCGCAGGCGCCACGCCGATGATGATGCTCCGACCCCAGCCCTTGTGCGTGCACTCCAGCGCCTGCCGCATCAGCTGCACATTGCCGACGCATTCGAACGAGTAGTCCGCCCCGCCGTCAGTCAGCTGCACGATGGCGTCGACGACGTTGGGCACGTCCTTGGGGTTGATGAAATCGGTCATGCCAAAGCGCCGCGCCATCGCCTCGCGGCCCGGGTTGATGTCGACGCCAATGATCTTGCCGGCACCCACCAGCTTCGCGCCCTGGATGACGTTCAGGCCGATGCCGCCCAGGCCGAAGACGACGACCGTCGCGCCCGCCTCCACCTTGGCCGTGTAGAGCACCGCGCCCACGCCGGTCGTCACGCCGCAGCCGATGTAGCAGACCTTGTCGAAGGGCGCGTCGGGCCGGATCTTGGCCAGCGCGATGCCCGGCACGACGATGTGGTTGGAGAACGTGCTGGTGCCCATGTAGTGAAAGATGGGCTCGCCGTTCAGAGAGAAGCGCGACGTGCCGTTGGGCATCAGGCCCTTGCCCTGCGTGGCGCGGATGGACTGGCAGAGGTTGGTCTTGCGGCTGAGGCAGAACTTGCACTCGCGGCATTCCGGCGTGTACAGAGGAATGACGTGGTCGCCCGCCTTCAGCCAGGGCACCTTGCTCTCCAGCACGACACCGGCGCCCTCGTGGCCCAGCACGGCGGGGAAGAGGCCTTCGGGGTCGGCGCCCGACAGCGTGAAGTCGTCGGTGTGGCAGATGCCGGTGGCTTTCACCTCGACAAGGACTTCGCCGTCGACCGGGCCTGCCAGGTCCAGCGTTTCGATGCTCAGCGGTTGGCCGGCCTTCCAGGCAACGGCGGCGCGGGTTTGGATGCTCATGAGTTTTCTCCGAGGGGTTGAAGTTGGTCGAGGGCAACAACGAATTCGCGCGCTTCGTGACGGCACAGTCTGAGTCGCCTCAGCAGCCACGGCGTCAGGTCTTGCTGGCCAAGATGTTCGGGCCAGGCGCCGGCATCGCCATCGGGCGTGTCGGCCGGGTCGGTGCCGGTCATGGGCTCGCCCTTGAGCACGTCCACGCAGGCCTTGCGCGCCAGCGGCAGCGCGGTCTCGGCCTTGCTGGCGTCCAGCCGGCCGGTGCGGCGCTGCACCTGGTGCTGCACGGCGCCCAGCAGCGCCATCAGGCGGTAGCCGTGGCTTAAAGCGGACTCGATCTGGGCGTCGGGCAGGCGCACGCTCTCGGGCTCCACGCGCGTGCGCTGGCCCGCCCCGGCCATGGCCGCAAGCGCGGCGTAGGCCTGCTGGCGAGACAGGCGCTGGGCGACCTGGTCCTCCGCGCTGGGTGCCCAGCGCAGCATGTTGTCCGCATGCCGCGCCAGCGCACCACGCAGCTGCGACCCAAGGCGCGGCACGGCGGCGCGCTCCCAGCTCGGCAGCACGTAGCTGAACAGCCAGGCCAGGCCCGCGCCGATGAAGGTGTCGGCCAGGCGCTCACCGATGAAGGGGTGGCTGGTGGGGTCCAGCATCAGCGGCTGCAGCAGCGCCATCAGCGTGGCAGCCGTGGCGGCGACGCGGTAGCGCCGGTTCACGTAGGCATGGGCCGTGCCCACCGCTGCGATGAAGATCACGCTGAGCGCCGGCACCCATTCCACATGGGCCAGCAGCAGCACCAGCAGGCAGCCCTGCACCGTGCCGATGATCCGTTCGTTGCGGCGCGCCAGCGTCTGCTCCAGGTTGCCACGCAGCACGACGGCGACACTGAGCATCAGCCAGAACGGGTGCGCCGCCCACGGCAGCAAGGCGCCAAGCCAGTAGGCAAACGACAGCGCCAGCGCCGAGCGCAGCGCGTGCCGCATGACGCTGGACTGCAGCGTCAGGTGGGGCTTGAGCGCGGCCAGCGGCCAGCCCTCGGGCGACACGAAAGGCGCGAGCTTCTCGGGCGTCCAGGGGCTGTCGACGTCGTCGCGCTGCGCCTGGCGGGCAACCATGGCGCCGACGTCGTCCAGCATGTGGCCCAGGCGCGATTCCAGCGCCGACACGAGGTGGCCGCGCGAGTCGCCGGCCGGCGCGCGGATATCGGCCAGGCGCTTGGCGAGCTGGGTGCGCCAGGCCTCGGCCGACACCTCGGGCAGCGGTGTGCCGTAGGCCAGCGTGTCGGCCAGCGCGGCCAGCACGTCGGCCAGATGGCGCAGCGTGTCGGCCAGCGCGGCGCGCCACTGGCGGCCGGGGAAGTCCTGGCCCAGCAGCTCGGTGTCCAGCCGGCTGGCCAGCAGCAGGTCGCGCAGCTCGATGAGGCCGAGCACGAGGTCGGTCTGCCGGCGGCTGCGCGGCGAGCGGCGCGCGGCGAAGACCTGGTCGCGCGCGGCCTGCAACGCGTCGGCCAGCACGACGTCGTCGGCGATGGAGGCGCGGATGCGGGCTTCGTCCGCGCCCACGGCCAGGGCGATGCGCTGGGCGCGCGAGCGCACGCGGCGCTCGGTGGCACGCAATGCCTGCACCATCGCCAGTTCGCGCAGCCGGTGGCGCAGCACCACGGCCGCGCCGCGCGCCCAGCCGGCGTAGACGCAGCCGCCCAGGCCCACCCACAGCGCGTGCTCGGCCGGCAAGGTGCTGCCGGCCGTGCGGTCCCACGCCATGGCGAAGACCATGGCCAGCACGGGAGAGAAGGACATGGGCCCGGCGCGCGCGCCCCAGGCCAGCGTCATCAACGACAGGAAGGCGACGACGGCGATGAGCGCCACGGTCAGCACCAGCGAGCCGTCGGCCAGGCCCACCAGCAGCGTGACGAGGGCGGCAGCGAAGGCAGCGGGCAGCACACGCGGCAGCACGCGCTGCGGCGGGTTGGGCACGTCAGTCAGGCTGGCGCAGACGGCGCCGCCCACGGCCGCGAGGCCGGCCGTCTCGCCGAACAGCGCGCCGACGACGAGGTGCGTCGCCGCCACGCCCAGGGCGACGGCCAGGCCGTTCAGATGGGCGGCTTCCAGACGCCGGAGAAAGGCTCTCACTTGACCAGCAACTCCATGACACGGCGCTCGGCGGCGGGCAGCGTGTGCACCGACAGCCACTCCGACTTCTCGGGCCGATAGACGTAGTTCGGCGGCGTGGCGGCGGCGATGCGCCGTTGCAACGGCGCGAGCGCGGCCAGGGCGGCATCGCCCTTCCCTTGCGCCTGCAGCGCGCCGGCCTGCACGATGAGGGCCAGGTCACTCCAGGGGCCCAGCGCCAGCGCCTCGGTGGCGCCGCGTTGCGCTGCGGCGGCATCGCCGTCGGCCAGCGCCGTCCAGGCCTGCAAAGCCAGCGTGTCGGGGTCGCGTGGGTCCRGCAGCAGCGCGGCCTTGATCTGCGCCCGCGCCGGCTCGCGGCGGCCGGCGCGCAGCAGGTCCAGCGCGTAGTCGCGTCGCAGCGCGAGCAGGCCGGTGCGCAGGCGGATCACGGCCTCGTACTGCGCAACGGCGTCGTCCCAGCGGCCATCGAGCGCCAGCGTCGCCGCGCGGCCCCACAGCGCTTCGGGCTGGTCGCCCTGGTAGGCCAGCACGGCCTGGTAGGCCGCCAGCGCCCGGGGCACATCGCCCAGGCGGCGATGGTGGTCGGCCAGCGCGAGGTCGACGCGGAAGCGGTCTTCGCCTTTCAACTGCTCGATGCCGCGTGACAGACCCGGCAGCACCTCGGCCGCCAGCGGGCTGCCGCCATGCCAGAGCGCGTCGGCCGCCGCCACGCGCAGCGCGCCGCTGTTCGGGTGGCGGGCCAGCGCACGGCCGGCCAGCTCGCGGGCGGCAGCGCCGTTGCCTGCCAGCGCCAGCGCACGCAGGCGCGCGGCCAGGGCACTTTCGTCTTCCGGCGCGAGCGACAGCGCACGGTCGAGCAGCGGCACGGCGTCGGCGAGCTTGCCGTCTTCGAGCTTCTGGTTGCCGGCGTTGACCAGTGCGATGGGCAGACTGGCACGCGTGTCGCGCTGGGCGAAGCAACGCTTCACCAGCGCGCGCAGCGCCGGGTCCATGGCGATGAGGCGCTCGCGCACGATCTCGCGGCCGTCGAACGCATCGCGCTTAGGCGAGGCCTCCGCGTTGGCGCCCTCGGCGAAGTACTCCCACACCGAGCCACCCGCGTAGCGCGACAGGAAGCCCGCATTGGCCTTGTCGGGCGTCTTGGCGTCGCGCGCCTTGGCCTTTTGATACAGCGCCTCGATCTCGCGTGACTGGTTGGCCGTCAACACGCCGTGCACCTGGTGGGTCAGCTCGTGCAGCACGGTGTTGTACTTGTCGAAGATGCTGCGCTCGACGTCCTCAACACCGGTCACGGTGAAGTGGCCGCCCATGCCGCGCACGTCGTCCCACAGGCGTGAGTCGTAGTCGATGCGCGCGTCCTTCAGCGCATGGGCCTCGGGCGTCTCGGACAGGCGCATCCACATCGGCTTGATGAAGTGCCGCGCGCCGCCCTCCACCAGCACGGGGATGAAGGCCTTCCAGGGCGCGACGGACAGGGCCACGCGCTTCTGATGACGGGGCGACAGGTCTTGCCAGTTCAGCACATAGCGCTCGATGCCCGGCACGACGGGCATGGGCGTGGCGGCAAAGCGGCGCTCGTAGTCGGTGCGGTGGATGTCGACGGCGAAGCGCTGCGACTCCAGCGCCTTGGCGGCGATAGCGTGCGCCCGGCCCAACTGCGGGCAACGCTCCAGCACCGCTAGGCTCAGGCGCAGCGCGGTGTCGAAATCGCCCTGCTCGAAGGCGTCGGACGCGCGCCGCACGTCGGCCAGCAGCGGCGCGAAGGCGGCGCCCAGGCGCGCGGCAAGCTGCGTGTAGTTCTCGCGGGCGTAGCCATTGCCGAGCAGGTAGTGGGCCGCCTCATGGTGGCGGTTCAGCGCAACGGCGCCCTCGGCGGCGGCGATGGCGTCCTCGGTGCGGCCCAGGCGGATCAGCGTGTCGGCCAGCGCCGCGAGGCCGTCGGCGGTGCGCTCGGCGGCCAGGCCTTGCTCCAGCTTCTGCAGGGACGCGTCGAACTCGCGCAGCTGGAAGTGGCGCTGGCCCAGGCCGCGCAGGGCCTGCGCCTGGTCGACGGGGCGCACGGCCTTGCGCAGCGCACGCTCGAAGCACTGCTTCGCGCGCTCGAAGTCGCGCCGGTCCAGGGCCAGGCGGCCGGCGGCCAGCAGGTCGACCGCGTCCACCTGCACGTCCTTCAGCACATCGCGCGTGCGGCGGTCTATGGCGGCGCCGTCGTCGCGGGCAAACAACCACTGGTAGATGAGCTCGCGCTCGGCGGCGCTGGGCCGGGGAGCGCTCAGCAGCGCGGCAAGTTCAACGCGCGCGGCGGCGTATTGCTGCTCGGTCAACAGCGTACGCAGGCGCGCGGTGTCAGAAGCCGCTTGCGCGGCGTTCAGGGTCAGGCAAACAGCGAGGCCAATGGCCAGTCGGCGCCAGGGCATTGGGGCAGCTCCGTCAGTGGAGCCGGCATGCTAATCGTCGGAAGAGAACCCCGAAGCCTTGACGACCGGCCCCCAGTAGTCGCGTTCGGCCGCCAGGCGCCTGGCGTAGTCGGCCGGCGACAGCGACAGCGGCTCGTAACCGAGCTTGCCCAGCGCCTCGATGACAGTGGGTTCGCGCACGGCGGCGCGGGCCAGATCGGCGAGCTTGTCGACCACAGCCTGTGGCGTCCTGGCCGGTACGAAGAGGCCATAGCTCTCCACGCCGACGATGCCCTTGAAGCCCTGCTCCTCGAAGGTGGGCACATCGGGCGCGAAGCGTGAGCGGGCCTTGTCGGTCACGCCGAGCAGGCGCACGCGGCCGGAGGCGAGATGGGGCAGGAAGTCGCCGATGGAGAAGCAGCCGGCCGCGATCTGGCCGCCCATCAGGTCCTGCATGCCGGGCGCCGCGCCGCGGTAGGGCGCATGCGTCAACTGGAGCCCGACTGCGTGCGAGAACTGGTTGCCCAGGAAATGCGGCATGGCGCCTGCAGCCGGCGAACCGTAGGCGGCCTTGTCGGGGTTGGCCTTGAACCAGTCGGCCAGCTGGGCCAGCGTCTTGACGGTCGCCGGCACCATGGGCCCGACGCCGAAGCCGCAGGTGGACAGGGCCAGCGGCGCGACGGGAATGACGTCGGTCACCGGGTTGTAGGCCAGCTTGCGGTATGCATGCGGGTAGATGGTGAACATGGACGACGGGCTGATCAGCATCGTCTGGCCGTCGGGCGCAGCGTCCTTCAGCGCGGCGATGGCGATGCGCCCCCCGGCGCCCACCTTCTGCTCGACGAGCACGGTCTCGGCCTGCTTGCCGCGGGCGAACTCGGCGAAGCGGCGCGCCGTCGCGTCCAGCGAACCGCCGGCCGGGAAGCCGACGAGGATGCGCGGCGGCTGGCCCTGGGCGCGGGCGGCCGAAGTCAACGCTGCGGGCAAGGCCGCGAGGGAAAGCATCAGATGGCGTCGTTGCATGAAGTTTGTCTCCTGTTGTTGTCAGTCAGTCAAAGCGGCGGCGGCGCGGGCCAGGCGTTCCAGGCCGGCCTTCAGCGCCGGGCCTTGGTCGCCCAGCGATTCGGTCAGCGCACGGTCGTGTTCGGCGACAGCGGCTTCCAGCTTGGCCAGCAGGCGCTTGCCGGCCGGCGTCAGATGCAGGCCCCAGGCGCGGGCGTCGTCAGGCGCATCGCGGCGCACGGCCCAGCCCTGGGCCGTCAGCCAGTCGGTCAGGCGCAGTGCGCCGCTGCGGTGCAGGCCCATGGCCTGGCCCAGCATCCCCTGGCGCAGGCCGGGGTTGCGGGCAATCAACACCAGCGCGGCGAAACGCTGCGGGCTGACGTCCCACGCGGCGGTGGCGCGGTAGAAGTCAAGATAGAGCGCGTTCTGCGCGCGGCGCAGCGCGTAGCCCAGCAAGCCGTCCAGCAGGCCATAGTTCAGCCCTGGAACAGGCAACATCGGGCCTTCGGGAAGGCTGGGGCGGGTCGCATCTGACTTGCTCACAGTCTCAGATTAGTTTTTGTTGCTCACTGCAACTATCTCGCTTACCCTGAAATGAAGAACATCTTGATTGCCGGCGGCGGCATTGGCGGGTTGACGGCGGCGCTGGCGCTGCAGGCGCGTGGCCATCGCGTGACCGTGCTGGAGGCCGTGCGCGAGCCCAAACCCCTCGGCGTGGGCATCAACCTGCTGCCGCATGCGGTGGGCGTGCTGGACGAGTTGGGCCTGCTGCCGGCGCTGCGCGGCATGGCCGTCGAGACCTCGGCGCTGGTGTTCGCCAACAGGCACGGCCAGGCCATCTACCGCGACCCGCGCGGCACCGAGGGCGGCTACAGCCACCCGCAGTTCAGCATCCATCGCGGCGAGCTGCAGATGATGTTGTGGCACGAGGCGGCTGCCAAGCTCACCGTGCTTGGCGGCCAGCGCGTCGTCGGCGTGCGTGACGGCAATGTCGCCCTGATCGAGACGCCGGACGGCCCGCGCGAGCAGGTGGCCGACCTCATCATCGGCGCCGACGGCATCCACTCCGCGCTGCGCCGCCGCCTGGCGCCCGACGAGGGCGCGCCCTGCTGGCGCGGCGTGATGATGTGGCGCGGCACGTCCTGGGCGCCGCCCTTCCTGGACGGCCGCACCATGGTGCAGGCCGGCCACAGCCAGGCCAAGTTCGTCGTCTACCCGATTGGCGCGCCGCGCGAAAGCGACGGGCTGCAACTCATCAACTGGATTGCCGACCGCCGCGTGCAGCCGCCCACGCCGGGCCTCACCGCGCCCGACCGCGCCGACTGGAGCCGCGCCGGGCGGCTCGACGACCTGCTGCCCACCTTCGGCAGCTGGCGCTTCGACTGGCTGGACGTGCCCGGCCTCATCACCGGCGCCGAGCAGATGCTGGAGTGGCCCATGGTGGACCGCGACCCGCTGCCACGCTGGCAGCTGGGGCCGACGACGCTGCTGGGCGATGCGGCGCACCCGATGGTGCCCATAGGCTCCAACGGCGCGACGCAGGCCGTCATGGATGCCAAGGCGCTGGCGGATGCGCTGTCGAATCACGACGACCTCGACACCGCGCTGGCGGCCTACGAGGACGAGCGCCGGCCGCTGTGCGCCCGCATCGTTGCGATGAACCGCCAGGAAGGGCTGGACGCCATCCTGGACCGTGTGGAGGCGCTGGCGCCGGGGGGCTTCACCAATCTCGCCGACGTGATAGACCCGGCCGAGGTGGCCCGCGAGATCAACAGCTACAAGGCCGCCGCCGGCCACCGCACGCGCGCCACTTGATTGCAGGGGCAACGCCGAGGATCATCCCGGCCCATGTCACCGCCCAAGCTCGGCCGTTCCGTCCCGCCCCACGACCGCCACCCCGTCGCCTGGTACCAGCCCGACGTGCTGTGGACGGCGGCCCAGCAGGTGCTGTCGTCGCTGGACCAGCTGCGCAACCGCGACGGCCGCGAGAGCCAGCCGCTGCCGCTGGTCGTCATCGACCGCAGCCAGCCCGAGACCGAGGGCGAGTTCAAGGGCGAGTTCTGGTTCGACTTCGTGGCCGACACCGGCGACGGCGGCAATTCCGTCTATGCGGTGGCGCAGACGGCGCTGGCCGACGAGCTGATGCTGGACGGGCAGACCCTGCCGCGCGGCGAGCTGCTGCTCTTCGGCGGCGACCTGGCCTACCCCGCCGCCAGCACCGAGGACTATCGCTACCGCTTCGTCGAGATGTTCGAGGCCGTGCGCAACAGCCACGAACCCAGCAGCGTGCGCGGCCGGCCGCTGACGCTGGCGGCCATCCCGCAGAACCACGACTGGATGGACTCGGCCTCCACCTTCAGCCGCTACTACACGCGCGGCAAGGACTCGGCGCCGCTGCTGGGCGCCCGCATCCCGCAGCGCCAGACCTACTTCTGCATCAAGCTCCCGCAGGGCTGGTGGGCGCTGGGGCTGGACTTCGCGCTGGACCACGACATCGACCGCGACCAGTACGAGCAATTTGAGGCTTTGCTGGGCGACAAGGGCCTGACCACCGATGGCCAGACCCACCGCATCGCGCCGACGGACCGCGTCGTCCTCATCTACCCCGAGCCCTACTGGACCCGCCCCATCGGCGACGGCGCCGACCCCAGCCACCCCAAGCGTTACCAGCGCCTGGAAGGCCTGCTGCGCGCCCGCGTCAAGCTGCGCCTGGCGGGGGACCTGCACCACTACATGCGCTGGGATTCGGTGTCGTGGGGGCGCATCGTCACCTGCGGCACGGGCGGCGCCTTCAGCCACCCGACGCACACCAAGACGACGACGCGGCCGGTGCGCCTGCTGGAGTTCGACACCAGCGACTGCATCCCGCCCGAGCCCTTCACGTCACGCCCGGCCCTGGCCATCGGCCTGACCGAGGCCAAGCACCCGGGCTGCGAGTTCGACCGCATCGAAGCCACCGCCTACCCGGACATCGAGACCTCGCAGGCCGGCTGCAAAGACAACCTCTGGGCGCTGTTCCGACGCGACCCGAGCGGCGGCGGCGGCAATGCCTGGTTCGCCGTGCTGCTGGGCGCGCTGTACTGGTTCAACGCGTATCTCAACTCCATGCCCTTCGTCGACTCCTTCGAGCCCGACGGCTTCAAGGCGATGTGGCGGTTTGGCATGGGCGACTACTGGCATGTCTTCATGCTCTGGCTCAAGGCCATGGTGTTCAGCCCGCTGGGCTTTTTGATGAACCTGCTGATGGCCTTTGGCTGCATGGTCATGGGGCGGGAGTCGGTCAACGAGCTGTCACCCGCCGTGAACCCGGTCTGGCGCTGGGTCGTGACCTGGGGCATAGGCGCGCTGCATGCTGCGGTGCATGTGATGGCTGTCTACAGCCTGGAGTTCTGGGGCCACCAACTGGTGGGCGAACTGAGCTGGATCGCCGACCGCACCGAGCCCGCCGGCCTCATCGTTCATTCCTGCCTCGTGGGGCTGATGGTGTTCAGCATCGGCGGGCTGGTGGGCGCCTTCATCTTCGGCGCCTACCTGGCGCTGATGTCGCGGCTGGGCTACCTGACCAACAACGGCTATGCGGCGCTGGACGGGCAAGACCACAAGGGGTTCTTGCGCTTTCGCATTGATGCGAATGGCGGGCTGACGGCGTGGTTCATTGCGCTGGACCGGGTGCCGCGGCGGTGGAAGCGCAATGAGGGGGCAGGGCCGGTGTGGGTGGCGGACGACAGCTCAGCAACAAGCCCTCGAATCCATGACCACTTCCGTCTTTGAACCGCATCCGAGGCACTCAGCCATGCAGCCAGCGGCGTTGCCGCGACTTGCCATGGCAGTCGCACTCGTCATCGCCTCGGCATCAGCGGCGATTGCCGCCGACGAGCGCGCCGCGCTTGATGACGATCCATTTCTGATGCTCCGCGAACTGTCGAGCATCCGCGGCTGCGCATCGAATTGCTCACGCACCGCAGTGACGCTGCTGAAAGTAAAACGGTATCAATGCAGCAGCGCACGAGCTGGTAACGACTTCGTCTGCGTGGAACCGAAGCGCAGATGGCAGGTGTTGATCGACAAGAGGCAATTCAAGAATGGCATGGACAGATCGCTGCTGCTGCGTGCGGCCCTGACGCTTTCTAATGCCGAGCCCAGGTCTGTAGAGGCTTTGACGAAAGCCTATTTCCCAGATTGGCATCTCGGCACCCTCGCGTTGCCGGAGCATGGCCCCGTCGAAGACTCGATTTACCACCGCTCTGACAAGGTGGATGTGTCAATGGTCTTTGGCATGACAAGGCCGATGACGGGCCCGGTCATTGACTCCGTCATCATCGCCATCACGTCCAGAGACCCGTGAGGCGTGCGGGCTCTGGACGAGATTGCGACGCTTTAGGCCTTGAGTATCTCCGCCCCAATCAACCTCACCGGCGCACTGCCATAGCTGAGGAACTTCTCGTGAAACTCCTTGAGCTGGAAGCCGGGCTTTGACTTCAACTGCTCCCGCAGCGCCACGATCTCGCTATACCCGCTGAAATAGCTCGTCAACTGCACCGACGTCAACTGCACGCGGCGCCACTTCTCCTTGGCCTCACGCTCGGTCTGGAAGGCCTGGCGCACCAGCAGGTCTAGCGCGTCCTTCTCGCTCATGCCCAGCACATGCACGCTGTAGTCCAGGATGGTGTTGGTGACCGAGCGCAGGTGCCACTTGCCCCACATCAGCGTCATCTCCGGCGAGGCGCCGTAGCCGCTTTCGATCATCACGCGCTCGCCGTAGACGGCCCAGCCTTCGATCATGGCGCCGTTGCCGAACAGCGCCTTGACCTTGCTCGGCGCCTGGTTCGCGTACACGAGCTGGGTGTAATGGCCGGGCACGGCCTCGTGGATGTTGAGGATCTGCAGGATCCAGTGGTTGTACTCGCGCAGCGTGCTCTCGGCCTCGGCGGGCGTGAGGTCATCCAGCGGCGTGACGTTGTAGAAGGTGCGGTCCTGCGGCCGGTAGGGGCCGGGCGCGTCGATGCCGGCGCCGGCCACGCCGCGCTGGTAGAGCGGCGTCTCGCGCACCACGAGCGGCTTGCTCGGGTCCAGCGTCAGCAGGTCGTGGCGGCGAATCCAGTCCTCCAGCTGCGGGATCTGCGCGCGGATCTCGTCGACGAAACGCTCGCGGGCGACGTGCTTCTTGCTGAGCTCGCCGATGACGCGGCCGATCAGCGCGAAACGGTCGACGGGCGCCACCTCAGTGCCGATGACCGTGGGCCACAGCGCCTGCGCCTGCGCATGCATGCTCGCCAGCACCTCCTCGCGGCGCTGCAGCGCCAGCTCGTAGGTCTCGCGTGCACTGCGCGCGGACTGGATGTCGTGCTGGAACTTGGGCTCGTACAGCGCCGCCCCGATGCGGAAGCTCCGCTTGGCCGACGGCAGCAGCGTCTTCAGGTGCGCCTGCCAGCCGGCCACGGCCTGGCGGGCGGCACGCAGGTCGGGCTGCATCAGCGCGCCCAGGCCGAGCTGCTGGGCGTGGGACTCGACATCGTCCAGCACCGACAGCACACCCGGCGCCTGCTGCAACGCCAGCTCGGTGTGCTCGCGCGTGACACCTGTCAGGCTGGCGCGCGCCGCAGCGTAGTAGGCCGGCACGCGCTTGATGCGCGCATGCAAGGCCTTCACGCGCTGCTGCTCGGGCGCCCAGTCGGTGGTCAGGATGAGGTCGATGGTGCCGGCCGGGTTGTGCTCGGCGGGGTTCCAGGCCCACTCGCGCAGCACGTCCAGGCGCCACAGGTCGCTGCGGACCTTGGCGAGCAGCATGGCGCGGTCCATCTGCTGGCCGGGCGACAGGCCGGCGTCGGCCACTGCCGCCAGCCGCGACTGCCAAGCCTTCAGAAAGGCGCGCCGCTTGTCGCGTTGTTCGACGCTGGGCAGCGTGAGCCGCTGCGCGAACTCGAATCGCCCGGCCGCGATGGCCGCATCGGGGTCCAGCTGCCACAGCGCCTCGATGAAGGCCTCGGCCTGGCGGTCGAAGCCGGTGACTTCGGCAACGGCGGGCAGCGTCAGGCCGGCCAGGCCAAGCACGGCAAGGTCGCGGCGCCTCATGTCAGCGCGGTCTCCAGCGCATCCACAAACATCTTCGCCACGTCGAAGCCGCTCTGGTCGGTGATCTCCTGGAAGCAGGTCGGGCTGGTCACGTTGATCTCGGTGACGTTCTCGCCGATGACGTCCAGGCCCACCAGCAGCAGGCCGCGCGCGGCGAGGATGGGGCCGACGTATTCGGCGATCTCGCGGTCACGCGCCGTCAGCGGCCGGGCCACGCCCTTGCCCCCGGCCGCCAGGTTGCCGCGCACTTCGCCGCCCTGCGGAATGCGCGCCAGGCAGAGCGGCACCGGCTTGCCGCCGATGATGAGGATGCGCTTGTCGCCCTCGGCGATGGCCGGGATGAAGCGCTGCACCATGACCGTCTGCGCGCCGTCCTTGTTCAGCGTCTCGATGATTGACCCGAGGTTCAGGCCGTCGTCCTTGACGCGGAAGATGCCCATGCCGCCCATGCCGTCCAGCGGCTTCAGGATGATGTCGCGCTGCTCCGCGTGGAAGGCGCGGATCTCGGCCGGGTCGCGCGTGACGAGGGTCGGCGAGATGAACTCGGGGAACTCGAGGATGGCCAGCTTCTCGGGGTGCTCGCGCAGCGCGCTGGCGCGGTTGAAGACCTTGGCGCCTTCGCGCTCGGCCTGGCTGAGCAGGTGGGTCGTGTAGAAGAACTCGCTGTCGAATGGCGGGTCCTTGCGCATCAGCACGGCGTCGACGTCGGCCAGGGCCAGGTCGGCGGTGGAGGTGACCGTGTACCAGTTGTCGGCATCACCGGTCAGCGTGATCTCCAGCGCCGAGCGTGCCGTCACCCGGCCGCCGCGCAGCCACACCAGCTGCTGCGGCTCGCAGACGAGGATGCCGTGGCCGCGTTTGGCGGCCTCGCGCATCATGGCGAAGGTCGAGTCCTTGTAGGTCTTGAAGGTGGAGAGCGGGTCGGCAACGAAAAGCAGCTTCATGGTCGGGTCTTGCAGATGAATCGGGCCAGTGTTGCACAGCGCCGCCCGCTCTGCCCACCTAGGGCCGAGCCCGCCGCCAGCCCGCCACGAGCGTGGCGACACCACCGGCCACAACACCCCAGAACGCCGCACCGATGCCGAACAGGCTCAGGCCCGACAGGCAGACGAGGAAGGTCAGCAGCGCCGCGTCGCGATGGGCTTCGTCCTTGAGCGCCGTGGCCAGCGCACCGGCAATGGTGCCCAGCAGGGCCAGGCCGGCGATGGTCTTGACGAGCTCTGGCGGGAAGGCCGTCAGCAGCAGGGCCACCGCGCCGCCGGCCAGGCCGATGAGTACATAGAACAGGCCCGCAGCCATGGCGGCGGTGTAGCGCCGCGCCGGGTCCTCATGCGCCTCGCGGCCCATGCAGATGGCGGCGGTGATGGCGGCAAGATTGAAGGCGTAGCCGCCGAAGGGCGCCAGCAGCGTCGTCGCCGCGCCGGTCACGGCGATGGAGGCGGACACGGGCGTCTGGTAGCCGCTGGCGCGCTGGGCGGCCACGCCGGGCAGGTTCTGCGAGGCCATGGTGACGATGAACAGCGGCAAGGCCACGCCTATTGCCGCATGCCAGGTGAAGACGGGCGTCGTCCAGACCGGCAGCGCCCAGATCTGGCTGGTGTCCAGGCCGACAAAGCTCAGCCGACCCTCGCCTAGCGCGTAGGCGACGCCCACCAGCAGCACGCCGGGCACGGCATAGCGCGTCCACCAGCGCCGGCCGAGCAGGTAGGCCACGGCCATCGCCAGCACGAGGCCGGGGTCCGTCTTCACGCTGGCCACGGCGTCCAGCCCGAAGCGCGCCAGCACGCCGGCCAGCAGCGCCGAGGCGATGGCCACGGGGATGCGGTCCATCAACTTCTCGAACCAGCCGCTGGCGCCGGCCCAGGCGATGAGCGCACCGCAGACGATGAAGGCGCCGATGGCCTCGGGCATGTCCAGCCCGGAGCTGGACGCGAGCAGCGCCGCACCGGGCGTGGACCAGGCCGTCAGCACGGGCTGGCGCGTCCACAGGCTCAAGGCCAGGCTGGTGACGCCCATGCCAATGCCGAGGGCCCACAGCCACGAGGCCGTCTGCGCCGGTGTGGCGCCTAGCGCAACGGTCGCCTGGAAGATGATGGCCACCGAACTGGTGTAGCCCACCAGCACGGCAACGAAGCCGGCGACGAGGGTGGAGGGGGAGAAATCCTTCAGCAGTGGGCGCATGCGGTCAGCATAGCGACGGCTCAGCGTTTTCTGCCCAGCCACGCCAGCACAAGGCCACCCAGCGCCAGCACGCCGACACCCACGACCGCGCCGGCCTTCACATAGGCCAGGCTGGCCCACAGCAGCCAGGCACTGCAGGCGCTGAACAGCAGCGGCAGCCAGGGGTAGAGCGGCACGCGGAAGGGGCGCGGCTGCCCGGGCTCGCGGCGGCGCAGCACGATGAGGGCGGCGCCGCTGAGGGTCAGGAAGGCCCAGTAGACCGGCGAGAGGTAGTCCACCATCGTCGCGAAGCCACCGCGCGTCAGGTCGCCCAGCAAGACCAACAGCAGGGCCACCACCGAGGTCGCGACGACGGCCGTGCTGGGCGTGCCACGGCGCGCGTTCCACTGCGCCAGCCGCCACTCGGAGGCGAAGTCGCGCGCGGCGGCGTAGGTGGTGCGCGGGCCGGCGATGAGGATGGCGTTCATCACCGACAGCGCCGTCAGGCTGACCACGCCCACCATCAGCAGCTCGGCCGCCGGCCCGAGGGCCAGGCGCATCAGCTCGGCAGCCGGCGCCTCGCTGCGCGCCAGGCCGGGCATGCCCAGCACGCTGACATAGGCCCAATTGGCCAGCAGGTAGAGCACCATCACGACGCCCAGGCCCAGCAGCAGCGCACGAGCTATGCCGCGCCTGGGGTCGCGCATCTCGGCGGACAGCGTCGCCGCGTCGCTCCAGCCGCCGTAGGCCAGGAAGACAAAGACCATGGCCGTGCCCCAGTCGGCCTCGCTCGCGGCCGCGCCCTGGGTGGCGGCGGCCTGGCCCGCGAGCTGGTGTGCCCCGGCGCCCGCGCCCAGCAGCAGCAGGCCGGCGATGACCAGCGTCGTCAGGCCCAGCTGCGTGCCCAGGCCCACGCGCACGCCGAGCAGGTTGAGCCCGGTCAGCAGGACGATGAGGCAGGCGGCCAGCACGGCGCTGGCGTGCGTGCCCAGCCAGGGGCTGAGGTCGACAACCTGGGCCAGGTAGTCGCCGAAGACGAAGCCCAGCAGCGCCATGGAGCCGGTGTGGATGACGGCGAAGCGCGACCACGCGAACAGAAAGCCCAGCCGGCGGCCATAGGCGCGGCGCAGGAAGTGATAGTCGCCGCCGGCGTCCGGAAAGGCAGCGGCCAGCTCGGCAAAGCACAGCGCGCCGACAAAGCTCAGCAGGCCGCCCAGCGCCCAGGCGAGGTAGAGCTGACCCGCGCCGGGCAGGGACTGAGCCACCATCGGCGAGGTCTTGAAGATGCCCGCGCCGACAACCATGCCGACGCACAGCGCGCCGGCGTGGCGGGCGTCGAGCTGGCGGGTGGGCTGGGCGGCAGAGGTCACGGGCGGCGATGCTAACGGCGGTGCTAGGCTGCGCCGCGTCGCCGCAAGCCACCTCGCCGGATCCATGTACCGCACCGCCCTCCTTGCTCCTGCCCGCTGCGCGGCCCTGGTGCTCGCCCTGCTTCCCTGCGCCGCCGGTGCGGCAACCATCGGCCGGTTCGGCGGCCCCTACGTCGGCGGGGCGCTGCGGGCTGGCGATGCGGACCAGGTGCAGCGCGAATGGACCCAGGAGCGTTTCGAGAAACCACTGCGGCTGCGCATCGGCGAGGACAGCGGCGATGGTCTGGAAGTGGCTCGGCTGGGGCAATGGCTGCACGAGCGCCGGCCGGTCGTGCAGCTGGAGCGCGACTGTGTGCGCGCCTGCGCTCGCGATCTGCTCACCGCCGGCCGCGCCTGGCTGGCAGACAAGGACGTGCTGATTGCATTCAGCAGCATGGAGGATTGGCCGCTGCTGCTGAAGCAGGCGCTGGACGATGGACAGTTGTTCGCCGATGACGGTGGCCGGGGCGCCGAGGTCAAGGCGCGCTTCGTGGCGCAGTACCGGCCCTTATGGGAGCGGGCCCGGGCCGTCCAGGCCTTGCGCAGCCGCGCGCCGGGCCTGCCCGACGCAGCGCAGCGGTTTCTCGACCAGCTGACGCGGCCCGCCGGCACCGATACGGTCACGTTCTCCGCTGGCGAGGGCAAGCTCGCCATGACGCACAGCGCGCTGGGTTGCCTGGCCTGGGTGCCGGACGCGCAGGGCTTGAAGCAACTGGGCGTGGATCTGCCGTCCTACCAGCCGCCGGCGCTGGCAGATGCAGCCAAGCGCCTGAAGCTGCCGGCGGAACGGATCTACGTGGGCGCAATGCCCGACACGCCACCCGCGCAGCCGCTGTGCCAGGGCGGCATCGTCGATCTCGGTACCCTGCGCCGGTGACGGCCGAACGGGCGCGTCAGATCTCGACCTTGCTGCCCAGCTCGACGATGCGGTTGGTCGGCAGGTGCAGGAAGTCGGCCGCAGCGGCCGCGTTGCGGTGCATGCTGGCGAACAGCTTCTCGCGCCACAGCGCCATGCCCGAGCCTATGGTGGGGATGATGATGTCGCGGCTGAGGAAGTAGCTGGTCTCCATCTCCTCCAGCTGCACGCCGTGCTTCTTCAGCTGCTCCAAGGCCTCGGGCACATCGGGCTCGTTCTTGAAGCCGAAATGCAGGGCCACCTGCCAGCAGTGGTGGCCCAGCGCCTCGACCTCGCAACGCTTGTCGAAGCCGACCCAGGGCACCTCATGGTGCTTGACGGTGACGAAGATGTTCTGCTCGTGCAGCACCTTGTTGTGCTTGAGGTTATGCAGCAGCGCATTGGGCGTGGAGCCCTTCTCGGACGACAGGAACACGGCCGTGCCGGACACGCGCGTGGGCGGGTTGATGAAGACGGCTTCCAGGAAGGCCGGCAGCTCGATGGCGTCCTCGCGCAGCTTGTCGGACAGCAGCTTGCGGCCCTGCTTCCAGGTCAGCATCAGCGTGAACACGCAGATGCCGATCAGCAGCGGGAACCAGCCGCCGTGCAGCAGCTTCAGCAGGTTGGACGCGAGGAAGGTCACGTCGATGACGAAGAAGATGCCCGTGGCGGCGACGCACAGCGCCAGCGGGTAGCGCCAGCCGTAGCGGATGACGAAGAAGGTCATCACGGTGGTGATGGTCATGTCGATGGTGACGGCCACGCCGTAGGCGCCGGCCAGCTTGCTCGACGAGCCGAAGAAGACGACCGCGACGATCACCAGCGCGAACAGGCTCCAGTTGATGAAGGGCACGTAGATCTGGCCGGTGTCGCGCACGCTGGTGTGGACGACGCGCAGGCGCGGCATGATGCCCAGCTGGATGGCCTGCTTGGTGACCGAGAAGGCCGCCGTGATGAGCGCCTGCGAGGCGACGATGGCCGCCAGCGTGGCGAGCAGGAACAGCGGGATCTCGGCCCACGACGGCGCCAGCAGGAAGAAGGGGTTCTTGATGCCCGCCGGGTCGTCCAGCAGCATGGCACCCTGGCCGAAGTAGTTGATGACCAGCGCCGGCATGACGATGCCGTACCAGGCGATGCGGATGGGCTTCTTGCCGAAGTGGCCCAGGTCGGCGTAGAGCGCCTCGCCGCCGGTGACGACCAGCACGACCGCGCCCAAGGCGATGAAGGCAACCCAGCCGTACTCCAGGCAGAAGTTCAGCGCATAGACCGGGTTGACCGCCGCGAGCACGCGCGGGTTGTCGACGATGTGCGGCAGGCCCAGCAGCGTGAGGCTGGCGAACCAGACCAGCATGACCGGCCCGAAGGCCTTGCCGATGCCGCCGGTGCCGAAGCGCTGCACCGCGAACAGCCCCACCATGACGATCAGCGTGATGGGCAGGATGGCGTCGTGCAGGTGGGGCTCGTAGACGTCGATGCCCTCGACGGCGCCCAGCACCGTCATGGCCGGCGTGATGACGGCGTCGCCGAAGAAGATGGCCGTGCCGAACAGCCCCACCAGCATCAGCGTGCGGCGCAGCGGCGGCTTGTCGTTCACCGCATTGGTGGCCAGCGCCAGCATGGCGATCAGCCCCCCTTCACCGTTGTTGTCGGCGCGCAGGATGAGCAGCACGTACTTGACCGAGACGATGACCGTCATCGTCCAGAACAGCAGCGAGAGCACGCCCAGGATGTTCTCCGGCGTGGTGGCGACATGGCCGCCGTGGAAGACTTCTTTGAGGGCGTACAGCGGGCTGGTGCCGATGTCGCCATAAACCACCCCGAGCGCACCGAGGGTGAGACCCGCCATCGCCGAGGGGCTGCGAGCCGCGTGGGAAGAACTCACTGCGTGAGGGCCACCGGCTTGGGGTGGCGTTTGTTCGAAAGTGGGGATTCTGCGCTCGGTTTTGGGTTTTTGTGCAGTGCAGCAAACCCGCAACTCAAAGGCTTGACGCCCCCGAGCCCTCGGCGTACTAAGCTGCTTCGGCCTCGGCTTGCGGGTCGGTCGCCTCCAGCTCGTAGCTGGCCGCCAGCATCGCCAGCCGGCCGATGACGCCGTACATGTAGAAGCGGTTGGGCGCGCTGGCGCCCGGCTTCTCGCCGGGGCGCGGCAGGTTCAGCGAATCAGCAAACGCCAGCGGCACGTAGCTGGCGCCGGGGGCATTGAGGTTCTCGTCGATGCCGCGGCTGGCGTGCACGCGATAGAAGCCGCCCACCACGTAGCGGTCCATCATGTAGACGACCGGCTCGGCCACCGCCTCGTGCACGCGCTCGTGGGTGGGAACGCCCTCCTGCACGATGACCTCCTGGCCCAGGTCCTCAGGCAGGCGGCCGGCCAGGGCCTCGATGTCCTTGGCATCGCGCACGGTCAGCACGCTGCGGCCGTAGCTGCCGATGTCGCTCTTGATGACGACGAAGGGCTTCTCGTTGATGCCGTATTCCTTGTACTTGCGGCGCACCTTGGTGAGCTGGGCGTCGGCGGCAGTCTGAAGCGCCTCCAGGCCCTTCTTGCCATGCAGGTCGACGCTCTGGAACGACGGCGTGATGAGCCACGGGTCCATGCCTAGCAGCTTGCCGAAGCGCTTGGCCACTTCCTCGTAGGCGCGGAAGTGCTGGCTCTTGCGGCGCACGCTCCAGCCAGCGTGCAGCGGCGGCAGCAGGTATTGCTCGTGCAGGCCCATCAGCTGCGGCGGCGTGCCGCTGGCGAGGTCGCTGTTGAGCAGGATGGTGCAGGGGTCGAAGCCCTTGAGCATCAGGCGGCCGCGCTTGCGCACCAGCGGCTCGAAGACCAGGCTGCCGCCGCCGGCCAGCGTCAGTTCCTCGGGCTCGGTCTGGGCCGGGTCCAGCGCGCCCAGGCGCACGTTCAGGCCGGCCTGCGTGAAGATGCGCACCAGCGTGGCGAGGTGGTCCAGGTAGAAGCTGCAGCGCACGCCCGGCTCGGGGACGAGCAGCAGGTTGCGCGCCTCGGGGCAGATCTTCTCGATGGCCGCCATGGCCGCCTGCACGGCCTGCGGCAGCATCTGCGGCGTCAGGTGGTTGAAGCCGCTGGGGAAGAGGTTGGTGTCCACCGGCGCCAGCTTGAAGCCGGCGTTGCGCAGGTCCACCGAGGCGTAGAAGGTCGGCGTGTGCTCCATCCATTCGAGCCTGAACCAGCGTTCCGTGGCCGGCATGGATTCCAGGACGCGGGCTTCCAGCTCGTTGATGGGGCCGTTCAGGGCGGTGATGAGATGGGGAACCATGACCGAATGATCTCAAACTCGACAGAGGCGGGCCACTTGGGGGCGCCGCGCGGGATCACAAGACGTCGTCGTCGCGGCAGGTGCGGCCCCGGCCGGCGTGCTTGGCCTGGTAGAGCTGGTCGTCGGCGCGCTTGATGGCGGCGGCCAGCGTCTCGCCCGGCTGCACGCGCACGGCGCCGGCGCTGAAGTCCACCGCAAAGCCCAGGCTGGCCTCGCAGCGCCGCTTCAGCGCCATGTGCAGGCGGCTGTCCAGCCGGCCGAAGGCGCCCGGCTCGCAATGGCGCAGCAGCAGGCAGAACTCCTCGCCGCCGTAGCGGCCTACCAGATCGCTGGCGCGCAGTTCGCCGCGCAGCACCTCGCCGGTGATCTTGAGCACCTCGTCGCCCACCGGGTGGCCGCGCTCGTCGTTGACGCGCTTGAAGTGGTCCAGGTCCAGCATCAGCAGCACGGTGGCGGCTTCACCCGCACCAGCGGTTCCAATCAGGCCCAGGGCCCGGCCGGCGCGTTGCATCCACTCGCGGCGGTTGAGCAGGCCGGTCAGCGCGTCCAGCGAGGCCAGCCGCACCAGCGCCTGCTCGGCCTCGTCGCGGTGAGCGAGCAAAAACCCCATGGTGCCCAGCACCAGGCTGGCGTTGAGCAGCATCAGCGAGGCGAAGTTGAGCGGATGCGGGGCGATGAAGCGCGGGTAGATCTCCGGCCAGCCCAGCACCAGCACCGCGCGGCCCAGCGTGAACAGCGCATTGGCCATGCCGGCCAAGCCGCACAGCCAGCGCCAGCGCAGCCGGCCGGCGCCGCGCAGCAGCAGGCCGCTGGCCCACAGGATCTGCACGCCTATGACCAGGTTGGTCAGCCCGGTGGCCAGGCCCTGGTCGCCGAAGACCACGAAATGCACGATGCCCAGCCCCAGCGGCGGCAGCACCAGCCAGCGGCGCGACAGCGGCAGGCTCAGAAAGCGGCAGACCGCCAGCAGCATCGCCGCCGCCGAGCCGCTGAGGGCCATGACCCCCAGCGTGGCCAGCAGCCGCGGCATGCCCAGCGTCGCGCCGATCAGCAGCCCGAAGCCGGCGGCCTGGCCCAGCAGCATGAACTGCCAGGCCTGCAGGCCGCTGCGGGCCCGCAAGCCGACGCTGACCACCAGGGCCAGGCTCATCAGCAATGCATTGACCAGCACTGCGACGAACAGGGTGACGACGTGCATGCGGGTCAGCATAACGGCCGACCTGCGCGCGCCAGACGAAGAAAAGCCGCCCGGAGGGCGGCTCGGTGTGACGAAGGACCGGCGCGCAGCCGGCCCTTGATTCACATCACTTGTGGTAAGCCGTTTCGCCGTGCGACGAGATGTCCAGGCCTTCGCGCTCTTCCTCTTCGGTCACGCGCAGGCCGATGGTCAGGTCGACCAGCTTGTAGGCGATGACGGAGACGACGCCCGACCAGACCAGGGTCACGCCGACGGCCTTGGCCTGAACCAGGAACTGCGCGCCGATCGAGAAGGCATCCGGCGTGATCATGGTCGCCGTGACCCAGTCACCCATGGCGCTGGGGCCGCCCAGGCTGGGCGAGGCAAACACACCGGTCAGCAGAGCACCGACGATGCCGCCGACACCGTGGACGCCGAAGACGTCCAGCGAGTCGTCCGCACCCAGCAGCTTCTTCAGGCCGGAGACACCCCACAGGCAGGCGAAGCCGGCGACGATACCGATGACGAGACCGCCACCGATGCCGACGTTGCCAGCAGCCGGCGTGATGGCGACGAGGCCGGCGACGGCACCCGAGGCAGCACCCAGCATCGAGGCCTTGCCCTTGAGCAGCGCTTCACCGACGCACCAGGCCAGCACGGCGGCAGCCGTGGCAGCCAGCGTGTTGATGAAGGCCAGGGCAGCGAAGCCGTTGGCTTCCAGCGCGGAGCCGGCGTTGAAGCCGAACCAGCCCACCCACAGCATCGAGGCACCGACCATGGTCAGCGTCAGGCTGTGCGGCGTGAACTGTTCCTTGCCGTAGCCGACGCGCTTGCCGACCATGAAGGCACCCACCAGGCCGGCAACCGCGGCGTTGATGTGCACGACCGTGCCGCCCGCGAAGTCCAGCGCGCCCCACTGCCAGAGCATGCCGGCCTTGCCGTTCATCTCATCGACGACAGCGGCGGACGTGTAGGCATCCGGGCCCATCCAGAACCAGACCATGTGGGCCATCGGCAGATAGCTGAAGGTGAACCACAGCGTCAGGAAGGCCAGGGCCGCCGAGAACTTGATGCGCTCGGCGAAGGCGCCGAGGATGAGACAGGCGGTGATGCCGGCGAAGGTGGCCTGGAAGGCCGCGAACACGATTTCCGGAATGACGACGCCCTTGGAGAAGGTGGCGCCATTCGCGAAGGTGCCAGCGACGTTGTCCCAGATGCCCTTCATGAACAGGCGATCCGTGCCACCGATGAACTTGTTGCCCTCGGTGAACGCGAAGCTGTAGCCGTACAGCACCCACAGCACGACGATCAGCGAGAAGCCGACCATCACCTGCATCAGCACCGATAGCATGTTCTTGCTGCGCACCAGGCCGCCGTAGAACAGCGCGAGGCCGGGCACCGTCATCATGATGACGAGCAGCGTGGACAACATCATCCAGGCGGTGTCGCCCTTGTTGGGCACGGGCACGGGAGCGGCGGCGGCAGAAGCCGCTTCGGCAGGCGCGGCGGCCGCAGGGGCGGAGGCTGCATCGGCAGCCGGAGCTGCCGTGGCGGTGGCGGCAGGCGCCGAGGCGGCGTCCTGGGCCCAGGCGGCCGGCGCAAGCAGGCCAGCGGCAAGCGCAAGGCCGGCGAGGAGTTTCTTCATTTGAGTGTTCTCCAAACGGTTGTTATGGACGCGCGCTTCAGAGCGCGTCGTTGCCGGTTTCGCCGGTGCGGATGCGTACGACCTGGTCCAGCGGCGACACGAAGATCTTGCCGTCGCCGATCTTGCCGGTGCGGGCCGAAGACTCGATGGCCTCGATGACGCGGTCGACGACGTCGTCGTTCACGGCGGCTTCGATCTTGACCTTGGGCAGGAAGTCCACGACGTATTCAGCGCCGCGGTACAGCTCGGTGTGGCCCTTCTGGCGGCCGAAGCCCTTGACCTCGGTGACCGTCAAGCCCTGCACGCCGATGGCGCTCAGAGCCTCACGCACCTCGTCGAGCTTGAAGGGCTTGATGACGGCAGTGATCAGTTTCATGTCTGCTCCAGTGTTCTTAGAAGGTCTTCTTCAGGCCGACGACTAGCGTGGTCTTGCCCAGGAACTTGCCGTTCGCGGGGCTGGCGTAGAAGCTCTTGTCGGCGTCCGTGCCGACGATCGCGCCGCTCAGGACGAGGCCCGAGAAGTCCTTGGCCAGCGTCACCGAGTAATCGGTGTAGGACGCCATCGAGAAGTGCTTGACCGTCTGGTGGCCGACGTGGGGCGACAGCGTCATGCCGTCACCGAGGTCGAAGTTGGCCGTCACGTCGAAGTAGCTGCTGCCCTTGCTGTCGGGCACGCCGAACAGGTTGGTCGTGCTGTGCGAGTACTTGGCGGTCACCGGGCCGAAGCTCAGCGCGCCGTAGATCTCCAGCGTGTCGGCGCTGGTGGGCAGCTTGTTGCTCGGGTAGTAGTACTGCAGCAGGCCCACGTCCAGCGTCAGGCCCGGGGCGACTTCGGTCTTGTAGCCGCCGTAGAGGTCGACCTCGACGTTGGCGTCGCCGCCACCGTCCTTGATCCACTTGATGGTGGAGCCCCACATGCCGACGTAGAAGCCGCTGGGCGCCGCGTAGTCGAAGCCGCCTTGCAGGGCCGGCTTCAGGCGGGTCTGCGAGACGCCGCGGTAGCGGTAGTCGGTGACGACGCTGGCGTTGAACGACAGCGGGTTGACCGGCTCATCGGCGAAGGCCGGCAGCGAGGCTGCGGACAGCGCCAAGACGAGCAGCGTAGAGGACAACTTCATGGCGGGGGCTCCAGTTCAGGGTTAGAGGGCAGTCCGGTCCGCTGATTGCAGCTTCCGTGCCAAGCACCACACCTCAGACACCCCGCACGAATCTGGGATGGGCGCACCCGCAAGTCAGCATTGCGCACCAATTTGGCATCAATTCCATCATCGAGCGCACATTTACGGTGCGCGCACGGGAAAAGCACCACATCCGCGCCACGCGAACCCAGGGCTAGACTCGCCCGCCGCCCTCCTACGAGCCCATGCGATGAGCCTTGCCACGGTCCACAGCCGCGCCCTTGACGGCTTGGCCGCCGCGCCGGTCACGGTGGAGGTGCACCTGGCCAACGGCCTGCCCAGCTTCACCGTCGTTGGCCTGGCCGACACCGAGGTCAAGGAGGCCCGCGAGCGCGTGCGCGCGGCGCTGCAGAACAGCGGCCTGGGCTTTCCGGCCAACAAGCGCATCACCGTCAACCTGGCGCCGGCCGACCTGCCCAAGGAGGGCGGGCGCTTCGACCTGCCCATGGCGCTGGGTCTGCTTGCGGCCAACGGCCAGCTGGACGCGACCAGGCTGGCACGCTTTGAATGCGCGGGTGAGCTGTCGCTGGCCGGCGAGCTGCGCCCGGTGCGCGGCGCCCTGGCGATGGCGCTGGCCATGCGCCAGACTGGCGAAAAGGATGGTGATGTTCAACGCGAGCTGCTGCTGCCCGAGGCCAGCGCCGCCGAGGCTGCCCTCGTCGACGGCCTGGTGGTGCGGCAGGCGCGGCATCTGCTGGACGTCGTCGCGGCACTGCAGCCCGACGGCGAACTCCTGCCCCGCGCGACCGCCCTGCCGCGCGAACGGCAGAGCGGCCTGCCCGATCTCGCCGACATCAAGGGCCAGGCCGGCCCGAAGCGCGCGCTGGAGATCGCGGCGGCCGGCGGCCACTCGCTGTTGATGGTCGGCCCGCCCGGCACCGGCAAGTCCATGCTGGCCCAGCGCCTGGCCGGCCTGCTGCCGCTGCTGGACGACGAAGCCGCGCTGGAATCCGCCGCCGTGCTCAGCCTGGCCGGCCAGTTCGACGTGTCGCTCTGGGGGCAAAGGCCGGTGCGGGCGCCGCACCACTCGGCGTCCAGCGTGGCGCTGGTGGGCGGCGGTTCGCCACCCAGGCCGGGCGAGATTTCACTGGCCCAGCATGGCGTCTTGTTTTTGGACGAGCTCCCCGAATTCCCGCGCGCTGCCTTGGAAGCCCTGCGCGAGCCGCTGGAGACCGGCCGCATCCTCATCTCGCGCGCGGCCCGCCAGGCAGAGTTTCCGGCGCGTTTCCAGTTGGTCGCGGCGATGAACCCCTGCCCCTGCGGCCACCTCGGCAATCCGCAGCGGGCCTGCCGCTGCTCGCCCGACCAGGTCGCGCGTTATCAGGGCCGGCTCAGCGGGCCCTTCCTGGACCGTATCGACCTCGTCATCGAAGTCACCGTCATCCCGCCGCGCGAGCTGCAAGACCTGGCACCGGGCGAAGCCAGCGCCGTGGTCGCCGGGCGTGTGACCGCAGCGCGCGAGCGAGCGCTGGCGCGCCAGGGCGTCGCCAACGCGCTGCTGCAGGCGCAAGACCTGGCTGAGCACGCCGCGCTGGAGCCCGCGGCCAAGGCATTGCTGGAGCGCTCGGCAGAGAAGCTCGGCTGGTCGGCGCGCAGCTTCCACCGCGTGATGCGCGTGGCCCGCACGGTGGCCGACCTGGCCGGCTCGGCCGAGATCGCCACTGTCCATGTTGCCGAGGCCATTCAGTTGCGCCGGGGCTTGCCGAGCGCCCATTCCGCCTGATGGCGGGGACACTGGAGACGCTCCACTGAGCGCCGCATCGAGGCCCAGGCCTCAGCTGCGCTCGAAGCCGTTCTCGGTCAGGCGGACCTCGTCGCCGATGCGCAGGCCGGGGTCGGCGCTGCGCTCGAAGCGGCGCATGCGGCCATCGCGCTCCTGCACTTGCACGACCCAGACGGTGTAGGACTTCTGGTTTTTCTCGATCTCGTTGCCGGCATAGCCACCGGCCACGGCGCCGCCCACGGTGGCAATCTTCTTGCCCGTGCCGCCGCCCACCATATTGCCCAGCAGGCCGCCCACGACCGCACCGCCCACGGCACCCACGCCACTGCCCTTGCCCTTGCGGGTTTCGGCATGCACGCCCGTGACACGGCCGCAGCTCTCGCAAAGCGCCGCCTGCGTCGTCCGTTCGGGGGCCGGCGCTTCACGCACCGTGTCGGCCCTGGCCACGCGCTGAGGCGCAGGCTGGGTCACGGCGGGCGGCGCTTCGGCCACTGGCGGGCTGCTCATGATTTGCGAGCGGCCGACCGCATAGGCGCCGCCGAGCAGCGCCATGACGACGGCAACGCCGGCAACGATCTGGGTGGACTTGACGCTAGGGGTCGACATGACGCTTCCGATGTAGTTGGTATGCGCCGAGGATGCGTTCGCACGCCGTGTGCCCGTGTAGGACAGTGCCGCAGCCCGGGGTCGGCAAGGTAAGCAGATGCTGTCGGCGCCGCCTGAGGTCAGCCCAGCAGCGGCGCCAGAGCGCGGCGCGCGTCGGTCTCGCTGAGGCCGCAGCGCGCGGCCCAGTCGGCGAGCTGGTCGTCCGCAATGCGGCCGACGTTGAAGTAGGCCGCGTCGGGGTGGGCCAGGTAGAAGCCGCTGACGCTGGCGGCCGGCGTCATGGCCATGCTGTCGGTCAGGCCCATGCCGATCTCGTCGGGTGCCAGCACGCGGAACATGTCGCGCTTGGCGAGGTGGTCCGGGCAGGCCGGGTAGCCGGGCGCGGGGCGGATGCCCGAGTACTTCTCGGCGACGAGGTCGGCGTTGCTCAGCGCCTCGTCCGCGGCGTAGCCCCAGAACTCGCGGCGCACGCGCTCGTGCAGCCACTCGGCGGCGGCCTCGGCGAGGCGGTCGGCCAGGGCCTTGAGCATGATGGCCGAGTAGTCGTCGTGCGTGGCGAGGAAGTCGGCTTCCTTCTTGTCGACGCCCAGGCCCGCCGTCACGGCGAACATGCCGACGTGGTCGCCGCTCTCCGCGACGAAGTCGGACAGGCAGCGGTTGGGGCGCTTCACACCTTCCACGACCGGCCGCTCGGACTGCATGCGCAGGCCGTGCCAGGTCATCAACGCGGCGGTGCGGCTCTCGTCGGCGTAGAGGGCGATGTCGTCCTCGTTGACGCGCGCGGCGGGGTAGAGGCCGAACACGGCATGCGCCTGAAGCCAGCGGCCGTCGATGATCTTCTTCAGCATGGCCTGGGCGTCGGCAAACACCTTGCGCGCCTCGGTGCCGACGACGGCGTCGTCGAGGATGGCCGGATACGGGCCGGCCAGGTCCCAGGTTTGGAAGTAGGGGCCCCAGTCGATGTACTTCGCAAGCTCGGCGAGATCGAGGTTCTTCAGCACGCGGCGGCCGGTGAACTTCGGCGCCGCCGGCACGCGGCTCAGGTCCAACCGGGCCTTGTTGGCGCGCGCGGCGGCCAGCGTCACCAGCGGCGTCTGCTTCTTGCTGGCATGCAGCTGGCGAGTCTTCTCGATGTCGGCCTTCAGGTCGGCGATGTAGGCGGCGGCGCGGTCATCGCTGAGCAGCTCGGTGCATACGCCCACGGCGCGCGACGCGTCGGGCACGTAGACGACCGGGCCGTCGTAGTGCGGCGAGATCTTCACGGCCGTGTGCACGCGGCTGGTGGTCGCGCCGCCGATCAGCAGCGGCATGTGGCGTGACGAGAAATACTCGTCGCGCTGCATCTCGGCGGCGACGTGCTGCATCTCTTCCAGGCTGGGCGTGATGAGGCCGGACAGGCCGATGATGTCCGCGCCCTCTTCCTTGGCTTTGCGCAGGATCTCCTGGGCCGGCACCATGACGCCCATGTTGACGACTTCGTAGTTGTTGCACTGCAGGACCACCGTGACGATGTTCTTGCCGATGTCGTGCACGTCGCCCTTGACCGTCGCGATGACGATCTTGCCCTTGGGCTTGGCGTCGCCGCCGCCTTCGATGAGCAGGCGCTTTTCTTCCTCGATGTAGGGCAGCAGGTGGGCCACGGCGCTCTTCATCACGCGGGCGCTCTTGACGACCTGGGGCAGGAACATCTTGCCCTGGCCGAACAGGTCACCCACCACGTTCATGCCGGCCATCAGCGGGCCCTCGATGACGTGCAGCGGGCGGCCACCGCCGGCCGAGATGGCGACCCAGGCTTCCTCGGTGTCCTCGGTGATGAAGTCAGTGATGCCATGCACCAGCGCGTGCGACAGCCGCTGGTTGACGTCGCCTGCGCGCCAGGTCAGGCGCGCCGAGTCGTCCTTGCCGGCGCTCTTGGCGCGGTCGGCGATCTCGATGAGGCGCTCGCCCGCATCGGGCCGGCGGTTCAGCACCACGTCTTCCACGCGCTCGCGCAGCTCGGCGTCGAGGTCGTCATACACGCCCACCATGCCCGCGTTGACGATGCCCATGTCCATGCCCGCCTGGATGGCGTGGTACAGAAAGACCGTGTGGATAGCCTCGCGCACCGGCTCGTTGCCGCGGAAGCTGAACGACACGTTGCTCACGCCGCCCGACACCTTGGCGCCGGGCAAGTTCTGCTTGATCCAGCGCGTGGCCTCGATGAAGTCGACGGCGTAGTTGTCGTGCTCCTCGATGCCCGTGGCGATGGCGAAGATGTTGGGGTCGAAGATGATGTCCTCGGCCGGGAAACCGACTTCGTCCACCAGGATGCGGTAGGCCCGCTCGCAGATCTCGGTCTTGCGCGCGAAGGTGTCGGCCTGACCCTTCTCATCGAAGGCCATCACGACCGCCGCGGCGCCATAGCGGCGCACGAGATTGGCCTGGCGGCGGAACTCGTCCTCGCCTTCCTTCATCGAGATGGAGTTGACGATGCCCTTGCCCTGGATGCACTTCAGGCCGGCCTCGATGACGGCCCACTTGGACGAGTCGATCATGATCGGCACGCGCGCGATCTCGGGCTCGCCGGCGATCAGGTTCAGGAAGCGCACCATGGCCGCCTGGCTGTCCAGCATGGCCTCGTCCATGTTGATGTCGATGACCTGGGCGCCGTTCTCGACCTGCTGGCGCGCAACGGCCAATGCCTTCTCGAATTCACCCGCGAGGATCATGCGGGCGAAGGCCTTGGAGCCGGTGACGTTGGTGCGCTCGCCGATGTTGACGAACAGGCTGCCAGCGTCGATGGCGACGGGTTCCAGGCCGGAGAGTTTGAGAGGGGGCGGCGAGATGGTCATCGATGGCGGTCCACGCGGGAGATCGATGAGCGCCGTTGGAAACGATCCGAGCCTGGGGAAAACCTCGCAGCGCTCCTCGGATGAGCCGGGAATTCTACGCAGCCGGCCCTTCGCCGTCGCTCAAGAAGCGCTTGCTCCTGGCGAAGGCCGTTACAGAATCGCCGATTCATGCCTTCAGAACTCTTCCACCTCCCCGCCCGCACGCTGCGCCTGGGCATGACGCTGCCCTACGACATCTTTGATGCCAGCGGCAAGCTGATGTTCGCGCGCGGCCAGATCCTGCGCGACTCGCCGCTGGTGCGTGCCCTCGTCGACGGCGGCGCGTGGGTCATGAGCGAGGACACGATGGAGTACCAGCGCGCGCTGGCTCACAAGCTGGACACGCTGGTCATGCAGGGCGTGCCGCTGTCCGACATCGTCAAGGCCGACACCAGCTTTCGCCTGGAGGCGCCCAATGCCCCCAAGGCCGAGCAAGGCCCGCGCGAGGCTTGGTCGGACCTGCTGCTGCGCACGCACAGCCTGCTGCGCGAGCCCGAACCTGTCGACTTCCCCGCCCGCGTGGCGCAGTTGCGCGACGCCGCGCTGAAGCGCCTGCACGCCCACCCCGACGCGACGCTGATGCTGCACGTCTTCGAGAGCAGCCAGGAGTTCGGCGACTACAGCGCGCGGCATGCGCTGCTGACGCTGCTGCTGTGCGATCTCGTCGCCCGCCAACTGCAGCTGGCCCCGCATCTGAGCGAAGCCCTGCAGGGTGCTGCGCTGACGATGAACTACGGCGCCGGCGCCGCGCATGACCGCCTGGCCAGCCAGGTGGACCCCGCCTCGGCCGCCCAGCGCCAGGCCCTGGCCGCCCACGGCGATCACGCGGCGCAGCGCCTGGCCCAGGCCGGCGTGACCGATCAGGTCTGGCTGACCGCCGTCCGCCTACACCACGAGGCCGGCCCAGGCCCCTTGAGCAACCGCAGCGATGGCGAGAGGCTGGCCCGACTGCTGCGCCGCATCGACCTCTTCGGCGCCCGCCTGTCGCCGCGCCGCAGCCGCACCGCGATGAGCGGTGCCGCCGCCGCCCGCGCCGTCTTCCTGGATGAGCTGGGCCAGCCCGACGAGGCCGGCGCCGCCCTCATCAAGACAGTGGGCCTCTACCCGCCAGGCAGCATCGTGCGCCTGGCCAACGGCGAGATCGGCATCGTCTTCAAGCGCGGTTTCAGCGCCAACGAGCCGCTGGTGGCCGCGCTGATCGGCAAGAGCGGCAGCCCGCTGAGCAACCCGGTGCCGCGCGACACGCGGCTGGCCGCACAGGCGATTGCTGCCAGCCTGGCGCCGACCGAGCTGAAGCTGCGCGTCAATCTCGAGGCCTTGCTCAAGCTCTGAGCACCGGCTGACATCAGCATCAAGGCGGCCAATGGTCGCCTTTTGCATTCCGGCACTTGCATTCGCCGAACTGTGCATATATTCTGTGTATACACATTATGCACAGCAGCCTTTTTATCTCGCAGACCGACGCGAGGCCCATGTACCTCCAGATCGTGGAGCAGATCCGCCAGCGCGTCGCCGCCGGGGACTGGCCGGCGGGGCTGGAGCTGCCGTCCATCCGCGCACTGGCGGCGGACCTGCGGGTCAGCGTCATCACCGTGAAGCGCGCCTACCTGGACCTGGAGTCCGAAGGCGTCATCGTCACCCGCCACGGCAAGGGCTCGTTCGTGGCCGACGCGCAAGGCCTGGCCATGGACATGCGCCTGGCTCAGCTCGACACCCACCTGAGCGCGGCCGGCGAGATCGCCCGGTCGCTGGCCATGCCCGAGCCCGAACTGATTGACCGCCTGCGCAACGCGCTGAACACACAGGAGCCAACGGAATGAGCGCCAAGGTCATTGAAATGAACGGCGTGCGCAAGGCGTTCCGCTTCTTCACGCTGGAAGACGTGACGCTGGACCTGGAGCAGGGCCAGATCATGGGTCTCGTCGGCCCCAACGGCGCCGGCAAGAGCACCACCATCCGACTGTTGATGGGCATGCTCACGGCGGACGCCGGCAGCATCCGCCTGCTGGGCCACGACATGCCGCGCCAACAGGCCGCCGCCAAGGCCGACGTCGGCTTCGTCAGCGACGACATGAAGCTGCTGCCACAGGCCACGCTGGCCTGGCATATGGACTTCGTCGCGGCCATCTACCCCGGCTGGGACGCGGCTTACGCGGCCCAGTTGCTGAAGCGCTTCGGCCTGCACGCGGGCCAGACGGCCAAGAGCCTGTCCACCGGCGAGCAGGTGAAGGCCTTGCTGCTGCTGGCCTTGGCCCGCCGCCCGCGCCTGCTGGTGCTGGACGAACCCACGTCGGGGCTGGACCCGGTCGCCCGCCACGAGCTGCTGACCGAGTTCATGGACGTGCTGCGCGACGACAGCCGCTCCATCCTGTTCTCGTCGCACAACACGGTGGATGTGGAGCGCATCTCGGACCGCATCACCTTCATCGACCGTGGCCGCGTGGTGGCCTCCAACAACAAGGAGGACTTCCTCGAACGCTGGCGCACGCTGCGGCTGCGGCTGCCGGAAGGCGCCCCCGACTGGAAGCTGCCAGAGATCGTCCACCGCGACATCGACGGCCCCAACGTCACGCTGACCATCGACGGTTTCAACGACGACTTTCTCACCCGCCTCGGCGCGCCGGTGCAGGAAGTGCACCGCATGAGCCTGGAAGAAGTGTTCGTCGCCACCGTCATGCACAGCCGGGAGGCCAGCACGTCATGAACTTGATCACCCGCAAGCTCATTGCCAAGGAGCTCTACCTCTACCGCTGGCTGCTCGTCGGCGTCACCGGCGCCGGCCTCGCTTCTCTGTTGCCGGCGGCCAGCGGCGACTTCGGCTTCAACATCGGCTTCCTCGTCTGGCTGACGGCCATCATCGCGCTGGGCGTCATGCTGGCACTGTTCGGCGTCGCCACCGAGCGCAAGGAGCGCTCGCTGCTCTTCATCCTCAGCCTGCCGCTGTCGCCCGCCGACTACGTGCGCGCCAAGCTGCTCGGGCTGCTCGCCTGCTTTGTGCTGCCCTGGGCGCTGCTGAGTGCCGGCGCCGTGGCGCTTGTGCTCGCCATGCCCGGCATTGCGGACGGCCTGCTGCCCTACACGGTGCTGCTGTGCGTCTTCCTGCTGATGAACTTCTCGGTGGTGCTGTGCGCCGTGCTGCACGTCAGCTCCGAGGCGGGCATGGGCGGCGTCATCGTGTTGACCAATATGTCGGTGTCCCTCTTCATGATGGGCATCGGTCGCATCCCCGAGCTGGGCGCCTACATGGGCAAGCCCGAGCCCGTCTGGAACACCACGTTCTGGCTGCTGCTGGCCGCCGAACTGGTGATCGCGCTGATCGCGCTGGCCTTGCCTCTCGTCTTCGCGGCACGGCGCCGCGACTTCCTCTAAGGAACGTTCATGAACACCCAACCCAACGGCGAGAGGCTGCACGCCCTCGACGCAGTGCGGAGCTTTGCCCTTTTGCTGGGCGTTGCCTTCCACGCGAGCATGTCCTTCATCCCCGGCATCCCGAAAGGCATGTGGGCGATGAGCGACAACTCGCCCAGCGCCTTCCTGGGCGACGCGGGCTTCGTTGCGCACAGCTTCCGCATGACGCTGTTCTTCTTCATCGCCGGCTACTTCGCCCGGCTGCTGCATCAGCGGCAGGGCACCGCCGGCTTCTGGGCCAACCGCGGCAAGCGCATCGCGGTGCCCATGGTCGTTGCCTGGCCGCTGCTGTTCGTCGCCATCATCTTCGTGTGGGGACTGGGCATGCAGAAGGTCTTCAACGGCGCGCCACCCGCGCCGCCGGAGATGCCCAAGACCTTCGGCGCGCTGCCGCTGTTCCATCTGTGGTTCCTGTACCAGCTGCTGTGGCTGTATGCCGGTGCGCTGCTGATGCGTGCTGCCATCGCGGCGCTGGACCGGGGCCAGGTGTTGCGCAGGCTGCTGGACCGCGTCGTCACCGGCGCAGTGCGTTGGCCGGCCGGGGCGCTGATGCTGGGCCTGCCGCTGGCGGCAAGCCTGCTGTCATTGCCGATGTGGATGCCCTGGGTCGGCATCCCCACGCCCGACCAGTCGCTGATCCCGCAACTGCCCGCCACCATCGGCTTCGGCACGGCCTTCGCGTTCGGCTGGCTGGTGCATCGCGCTCCGGGTGCGCTGACTGCGCTGGGCGCGCGCTGGCCGCTGCATCTGGCGCTGGCTGCGGTGTCCTCGGCCGTCTGCCTCTACGTCCTGAAGACCCAGCCGCCCTTCGGCATGCCCGACACGCCCAAGCTGATCTTCGCTCTGTCCTTCGTCACCTCCGCCTGGTCCTGGAGCTTCGCCATCACGGGCCTGGCACTGCGCTTCCTCTCGGGCCACAGCCCGGCCCTGCGCTACGTCGCCGATGCGTCCTACTGGATCTACCTGGTGCACCTGCCGCTGGTCATGGCGATGCAGGTCTGGGTGGGCGACTGGCCGCTGCACTGGGGCATCAAGTACCCGGTCGTCGTGCTGGGCAGCCTGGCCGTCCTGCTGCTGAGCTATCACTGGCTGGTGCGCTCGACGGTCATCGGCAAGCTGCTCAATGGCCGCGCCTATCCGCGCCACGCCGTTGCAGATGCCCCCGTCGAAGTGCAGGCAGACGACGAGGTCGTCGCGTCCCTCTGCGGGGTATCCAAGCGCTACGGCAAGCTTGAGGCGTTGACCACGGTCGACCTGGAACTCAAGCGCGGCGAACTGCTCGCGCTGCTTGGCCCCAACGGCGCCGGCAAGTCCACCGCCATCTCGCTGTGGCTGGGCCTGCACGACGCCGATGCCGGCATCGTCAAGCTGCTCGGCGGCTCGCCGCAGGAGATCGCGCGGCGCCAGGGGTTGGGCGTCATGATGCAGGACGTCGAGCTGCCGAAAGACCTGAAGGTGCACGAGCTGGTGGCCTTGTCCGCCAGCTACTACCAACGACCGCTGAGCGTGAAGGAAGCGCTGGACCGCGCCGGCATCACGGCGCTGGCGAGCCGGCCCTACGGCAAGCTCTCCGGCGGCCAGAAGCGCCAGGTGCAGTTCGCCATCGCCATCTGCGGCCAGCCCCGCGTGTTGTTCCTGGACGAGCCCACCGTGGGCCTCGACATCCAGGCCAGAGAAGTGATGTGGAACAACATCCGCGCGCTGCTGCGCGAGGGCTGCTCCATCCTGCTGACGACGCACTACCTGGAGGAAGCCGAGGCGCTGGCCACGCGCGTGGCGGTGCTGGCCAAGGGCCGCGTCATCGCCTCGGGCAGCGTGCCGGAAATGCGCGCGCTGGTCTCGCGCCGGCACATCCGCTGCGAGACGACGGTGGCCGCCAACGAGGTGCGCGGCTGGCCCGGCGTCGTCGACGTGTCTACCGACCAGGCGCAGTTGCACATCGTCGCCACCGACGCCGAAACCGTCGTGCGCGGCCTGCTCGCGGCCGACCCCCAACTCTCGCGCCTGGAAGTGAAGCAGGCCGGGCTCAACGACGCATTCAACGCACTCACTCAGGAGGCCGCATGACCACCTTGACCCAACCCCTGCCCATCGCGGCAACCCGGCGCGCGGCGTCGCCCTACGCCGTCGAGATCCGCCTCGAACTGCTGCGCCTGCTGCGCTCGCCGGCCTTCGCGCTGCCGATGTTCGTGCTGCCCGTGGCGCTCTACCTGCTGTTCGCCTTCGCGGTGGCCGGCGAGCAGACCGCCAAGGACCCGGACGCCGCGCGCTTCATGTTCTCCGGCTTCTCGCTGATGGCCGTGACCATGGCCGCCGTGTTCGCCACCTGCCCGTCCATCGCCATGGAGCGGGAGCAGGGCCTGCTGACCCTCAAGCGCGCCCAGCCCGCGCCGCCCGGCGCCTGGCTCACGGCCAAGATAGCCGCCGGCGTCGTCACGGGTGTGATCGCCTACCTGCCCATCCTCGTCGTCACGGCCGTCAGCGGCCAGACCATGCTGAGCACGGGCCAGCTCGCCGCCATGAGCGCCGTGCTCATCGCGGGCGCCATCCCCTTTTGCGCGCTGGGGTTGATGGTGGGCACGCTGGCCAACGGCACCGCCGCGCCGGCCTACGCACACCTGCTCTACCTGCCGGGGCTCTACCTGTCGGGCGTGTTCTTCCCGCTGCCCAAGTCCATGTACTTCCAGGCCCCGTTCTGGCCGCAGTTCCACCTCAACCAGCTCGTCTTCGCGGCGGGTGGTGTCGACAAGTTCCGCTTCATCGGGCCGGAGATGGCTTTTGCCGTGCTGCTGGGGTTCACGGTGCTGTGCAGCGGCATTGCGATGTATCGCCTGAAGCGGCGCGGATGATAACGATGAAGACGCTGCTCGCGGCCCTGCTGCTGGCCGGCAACGCGGCAGCCTGCACCATCGTCACCGCCGCGGCCGGCGAGACCGTCTTCCTCGCCGCCAACGAAGACCAGCCGCCCAACAAGGCCTATCTGGTGACCGACACGACGGGCAGGTACGGCGTCGTCTTCGTCGCCACGCCGACCGATACGCTGCCACTCGTCATGCAGATGGGCATCAACGAGCAAGGGCTCGCCTACAGCATCAACGCCATCCCCGAAGAGAAGCTCACCGCCGTGCCCGGCACGACGCCGCAGCAGGAGTGGGCGCTCGTGCAACTGATGCGCGAGGTAGGCACGGTCAGCGAGCTGCTGACGCGCTACTTCAGCTACGACTGGGGCCCGTCCATCGCCTACCAGATCCACGTCGCCGACCGCAGCGGCGACGCCGCCGTCATCCACCCGGGCGCGGATGGCCGGCTGACGTTCACGCGCATCGACAGGCGCCGAGGCTATCTGGTCTCCACCAACTTCAACCTGCGCGACGCGGCTCTCATGCGGTGGCTGTCGCCGCGGCAGCTGACCGCCGAGGGGCGCTTCAGCGGCTTCTCCACCGCCAGCCCGCCCACGCCCGATTTCATGGCCGGCGTGCTGGCGGCCACGCACCAGAAGCCCGGCTGGATCAGCAACGTCAGGACCATCTTCTCCGCCGTCTTCAACCTGCGGACGCTGGACATCCACCTCTACGACGACAGCCGCTTCGACAGGCCATACCTGATGAACGTCCGGTCGGAGCTGGCGCGCACGCCGGGAAAGCAGATGCGGCCGCTGCCCGAAGTGTTGGCAGTCCTCGCCGCGAGACGATGAGGAAGGGCGGCCCGAGGGCCGCCCTGCTCAGTCACGGTGAAGGCGGATCAGAGGATCAGCGCTGCGCCGAGCCGCCGGCCGAGGCGTCCAGCGCCACCGAGCGGTCGGCGCGCGAGGCCTTGGCGGAGGCGCTGCCCGAGGCCTGGCCGTTGCGGCCGGTGGCCTGGGTGCTGACGGCGCTGGTCAGGCCCTTGTTGCTGGCGGTGGTGGCAGCGGCGGGCGTGGCGGGAGCGGGTGTCGTGGCTGCGACGGGCGCGGTCGGCGTGGCAGGTGCCGTCGCAGTCGGCGCGGCGGGAACAGCGGGCGTGGCCGGCGTGGTGGTGGCGGGCATCGCACCCTGGCTCAGCGAGCCGTTCAACGCGCCGCTGCCCTGGCCGGCCAGGTTGCCGTTGATGCCGTTGGCCGTGCCGCTGAGGGCACCCGTCAGGCTGCCGCTGGCGCTGCCAGAGCCGTTGGCGGCTGTGGCACCGACCTGATCCTTCAGGCCCTGGGCGGTCGTCTTGACGTTGCCGACCGTGTCGCCGGTCGTGGACTTCACGTCGCCCAGCTTGTCGGTGGCGGTTGACTTCACATCATCGACCTTGCCCTGCACGGCGGTCTTGGCATCACCGGCCTTGTCGGTCACGCCCTGCTTCACGTCGCCGACCTGGGTCTTGGTCTTGTCGACGGTGCCCTTGAGCAGGGAGCCGTTGGCGTTGGCCGAGCCGGCGGCGTTGCCGCCGACGTCCAGCTGGCGGGGCGACAGTGCGCCGTTCAGGCCGCCAGTCAAGCCGCCGGTGAGGCCACCGCCGGCACCGCCGCCAAGCAGGCCGGCAGCGTGGGCGTTGGCAGCAATGAGGCCGGCGGCGATGGCGACGGCGCTGAGGGTGGTACGAACGGTGCGACGGGTTGCAAACATGGTGAATCTCCAGGATGGTTGTCTTGGAAGAGCCAGCCTTTCCGGCCCTTTCACTGAGTACAACGACCGTCGTCGAAACATCCTTCCCAGCCCGATTGCAACCCTTTGTGTCAGCGCGACTGACGCGCCTGCAATTGCTCGGGCACCACGCGCAAATCCTCGGCAAGCAGCCCGCGCCCGTAGACCGGGTCGCGCCCCGGGGCGCCCAGATCCACGGCCGCCGCAGCTAGTCGCTCGACCGCCGCCGCCGCAAGCGCCGCATCCGGCTCGCGCAGCTCCACCGCCAGCAAACCCGCCACCAAAGGCGCCGCGAACGAGGTGCCCCGTGCCACGCCATAGCCACCGCCGCTGCGCGCCACGGCCATCTCGGCGCCGGGCGCCGACCACATCACCTGCGGACCCTGCGCCGCCTCGGGCAGCACCCGGCGCGAGGCGTTCACGCCGGTCACGCCGACGACGCCGGCATAGGCCGCCGGGAACAGCGGCGGCGCGGCGGGGCCGTCGTTGCCCACGGCCGCCACGAGCAAGTGGCCACGCTTGACGAGCGCCGCGACGCCCTGCTCCAGCAGGCGGTTCTGCGGGCCGACGAGGCTGAGGTTGACGACCGCCACGCGCTCGCGCGCCATCCAGGCGAGCGCGCGCACGACCTCCTCGGCCGAACCGCCGTCGGGCTTGTCGCAGTAGACATCGGCGTTGAAGAGCTCGGCCTTCGGCGACGCGCCCGCAAAGCCGCGCTCACGGCCGACCAGCAGGGACGCGACGGCCGTGCCGTGCTCGCTGGGCAGCGCGCTGCCGCCGCAGCCGAAGCTGCCGCCGGTGGCGTGGCGCAGGGCCGCGTGCCGGCGGTCCACGCCGCCGTCGATGAGGCCAACGCGGATGGGGCCACGCTGCGGCGTCGATGCAGCACCGGAGCCGGCCGCCACCTCGCCGCTGCGTGAATAGAGATGATTGAAATCCGCCTGCAGGTCGGGCTGGGCCGCGCGCAGCCGGGCCAGCGCCTCGGCCGTGTCCAAGCCCGCCGGCACGCGCAGCACGACCTCACGCAGGCCCAGCTCGGGCCAGTCCTCGTCGCGCAGCTGTGTCAGGCCCAGTGCGGCGGCGGCGGCCAGCGCGGCTTCGCTGGGCGACACCAGCAACAACTCCTGGCGGCGGATGAGTTCGCCGGCGGGGTCGGCCTCGATGAGCTGGGGGTGGCGGCGCAGCAGGTCGCGCACATTCGTCACGCGCTGGTCCAGCAGTCGCGTCGTGGACGACAGGATCTCGGGCAGGGGCTGGGCGACGCGGTCCAGGACGCCCGGCAGGCGCGACACGCCTGGCAACTGCGGCAATTGCGGCAGGCGCAGCTGGGCCTGGGCCGGCACGCCGAAAGCGGCCAGAGTCAGGCTCAGGGACAGAACAAGGGCAGTTTTCATGGAACTCACAGGCTGTTTGTGAGGATAACGAGCGAGGCAGGGAAGAAAATCCATGCCTCGTCCGTTGTCCATGTATCGATGCCTGATTCCCTTCCCGAGCTTCGCCAGGAGATCGCCGCCCTGCTGCCACGGCTGCGCCGTTTCGGTCGCACGCTGGCGCGCTCCCCCGAGGACGCCGACGACCTCGTGCAGGTCGCCATCGAGAAGGCCCTGACCCGCACCGACCAGTGGGCGCCTGGAACGCGCCTGGACAGCTGGATGTTTCGCATCATGCAGAACGCGTGGATTGATGAATTGCGTGCCCGTGAACGGCGCGGCCAGACCTTCCTGCCCGAGGAGGAAGGCGAGCATGTCGGCGACGGCTCGGCCACGGGCTCGCAGCTCGACGCCATCCTCGTGCGCAAGGCCGTGGCCAAGTTGAGCGAGGAGCACCGCACCGTGGTGGGCCTCGTGCTCGTCGAGGGCCTGAGTTATCAAGAAGCGGCACAGACGCTGGGCGTGCCCATCGGCACCATCACAAGTCGCGTGGCCCGCGCCCGCGAGGCGCTTCAAGAGTTGCTGGGAGAGTGGCCATGAATTTGAATGAAGAGCAACTGAAGGCCGAGCGGCAGCGCCTCTCGGCCGCCTTTGACGGTGTGTTGAGCGAGYCCGTGCCGGACCGCCTCAAGGCGCTGCTGGCCGAGCCGGCGCCACAGGTCGTGGACCTGGGCGCGGTGCGGGCAAAGGTTCAAGCTAAGGGCCGTGCCATGTCCAGCTGGGCCGCCTGGGGCGGCATGGCGGCCACGCTGGTGCTGGGCACGCTGATCGGCACGCGCCTCGCGCCGCCCGGTGGCGACGACCGGTTGCTGGCGTCTGGCGCGATCGCCACGGCGCTGGACCGGCAGCTCGCCAGCGCACCTGCAACGGGCCCGGCTGCGGTGGCCACGCAAATCAGCTTCAAGGCCAGGGACGGCCGCTGGTGCCGCAGCTTCTCGACCACCACCTCGGCCGGCCTGGCCTGCCGCGAGCCCGATGGCGCCTGGGCGCTGCAACAGGTCGCCGCCACCGCAGCGCCGGCGGGCGGCATGCGCCAGGCCGCCAGCGCCTTGCCACCGGCCGTGCTGGCGGCCGTGGACGACCTGATGGCCGGCGAGGCGCTGAACGCCGAGCAGGAACGCACGGCGCGAGACTCCGGCTGGCCGCGTTGACGGCCGTTCCTGACCTCATGCCGCAGAACGCCGCGCCGCAGTTGACCGCCGATCTCAAGCGCTTCAGGCGCTATCTGATCCTGGGCAATCTGCTGCTGCTGGCCCTCATTGCGCTGGCCGCGCTGTTGGTCATTTCGGCCAGCTACCGCGCGCAGCAGGAGCGTGGCCGCGCCAGCGCAGCCGACCTGGCCCGCACGCTGAGCCTGCGCGTGGCCTCGACCCTCCAACTGGTCGACAACTCGCTGCTGTCCACGCGCAACCAAGTGGACCGGCTGCGCGCCGCCGGGCCGGCGCCGGCCGGCGAGCTGACGCGCATCGCCGACGCGCAGCGCGCGCTGGTGCCGTCCCTGACGGCGCTGCGCATCACCGATGCCGACGGCCGCGTGCTCAACCCCGATGCCGACGGTCCCAGCAGCGTCTCCATGGCGGACCGCGACTACTTTCAGGCCGCCCGCGCTGATCCGACGCGGCTGGCGATCTCCGAGCCGCTGCAGGGCCGGCTCAAGAAGGGCTGGGGGCTGATCCTTGCGCGCGCCCGGCTGGACGAGGCGGGCCGCTTCATCGGCGTGGTCTATGGCGGCATCGGCACCGACGGCCTCGTGCAGGACTTCCGGCTCACCGATGTGGGCAGCCAGGGCGTCGTCGTGCTGCGCTCCACCTCGCTGCGGCTGATCGCCAGATATTCGCCGCAGGACCGCACCCCCGAGGCGCGGCTGGGCCTGGCCCAGGTGTCGGACGCCTTCCACGCCGCGCTGAAGGTCAACCCGACCCAGGGCAGCTACGTCGCGCGCAGCATGCTGGACGGCGTGGAACGGGTCACCGCCTACACCCAGGTGGGCCAGCATCCGCTGCTGATCCAGGTCGGCTTGGCGACCGAGGACTTCTTCGCCCCCTGGTGGCGCCAGATGGCGCAGTTGGGCGGCCTGCTGCTGTTGCTGGCGGCGATCGTCGTCGCCGCCTCGGCCGTCATCTATCGCGCCCAGGCGCGCCAGGTGCGTGCGCGGGCGCAGATCTCGGCGCTGGCCGCCGAGCGCGGCGCGCTGCTGGACAACGAGCTGGTGGGCATGGTCAAGCTGCACGAGCGGCAGGAGGTCTGGCACAACGCCGCGCTGGCCCGGCTGTTCGGCTACGAACCGGGCGAGCTGAGCGGCACGCCGTCGCGCCTGCTCTACCTGGACGACGAGTCCTATGTCCAGGTCGGCCTCGGCTACCAGCGCCTGGCCGCAACGAACAGCTACCGCAGCCAGCTGCGCATGCGCCGCAAGGACGGCCGCCCCATCTGGATAGACCTGAGCGGCAGCGCGCTGCCCGACGGCGAGTCCGTGTGGCTGATGACGGACATCACCGCCATCAAGCACAGCGAGGAGCAGGCCCGGCACCTGGCCTTTCACGACATGCTGACCGGCCTGCCCAACCGCCAGCTGCTGCTGGAACGCCTGGCCTTCCTGCAGCGCGACGCGCAGCGCAACGACCGCTGGCTGGCGATCTGCTACCTGGATCTGGACGGCTTCAAGGCCGTCAACGACACGCTGGGCCACGACGCCGGCGACGCGCTGCTGCGCGGCACCGCCGAGCGGCTGAGCGCCAGCGTGCGCGGCAACGACGTGGTGGCCCGCATCGGCGGCGACGAGTTCGTGCTGGTGCTGAACCAGCTCAGCGGGCTGTACGACGAGCAGCACGCGCTGAACCGCCTGCTCGACGCCTTCGAGGCGCCCATCGCGCTGCCGGGCGGCGCCGAAGCGCTGGTCGGCATCAGCATCGGCGTGGCCATGTACCCCCGCCACAGCCGCGATGCCAGCACGCTACTTACCCTGGCCGACCGGGCCATGCTGGCCGGCAAACGCGCCGGCAAGGGCCGCTGGGTGATGCACGACGAATCCGCGCCGGGCGCGGGCTGAAGTGAAACTCGAAGGCAACCACAGAGGCACAGAGACACAGAGGCCGCACAGAGAACGCATTTCTCTGTGCCTCAGTGTCTCTGTGGTTGCATTTCCGCATTCGTTTCATGCGTCGCGAGTGCCGCGAACGCGGATGGAAAACTGAGATGGGTCGCCCTAGCTGGGAATTTCCAGGCTGCCCCAGATCAGGCTGGTGATCAGCACGCGGGCGCGCTCGAAGTCCTCTTCATCCAGCGCCGGCTTGCCCATGTAGAGCGCGAATTGCGGCCCCAGGTCGGCGTAGGCCTGGGTGGACGACCAGATCAGGAACATCAGGTGCGTGAAGTCCAGGCGCCGCACGCGGCCCTCGGCCGCCCAGCCCTCGAAGCGGGCCACGTCGGCGTGCAGCAGCGGCATGACCTGGGCCTTCAGCACGTCCTGGTAGCGCGGCGCGCCAGCCATGATCTCGCGCGTGAAGACAGCGTTGCCACTGGGCCGCTCGCGGCTGAAGCGCAGCTTGACCTGCACATAGGCCTGGATCGCCGCCTCGGGCTCGTCGGCCTCGGCGATGGCCGACATGCTGGCCATCCACTCGCCCATGACGCTGTCCAGCACGGCGCGGTAGAGCTCTTCCTTGCTGGGCCAGTGGTAGAGCAGGTTCTGCCGCGACAAATCCAGTGCGGCGGCAATGCTGTCGAGGCTGACGCCTTCGAATCCGAAGCGCGCAAACTGGTGTTCGGCTTCAATCAGGATGGCCTCCTGCTTGCGCAGGGTGGCGGCGCGGGGGGTACGTACTGCGGTTGTCACGCTCATGCACCGGATTCTGACGGGCGCGCACCAAGCGCTTGCTGCGGGTTTTTACGCTTAGGTCAAGTTTTACAGGGTAGTAATGTTTGGGTGTTTTCTACAGGGAGAAGCCCGTGGACCTTGCCGACCTGAAGTCCGGCCGCCTCGCACCGGCCGAGTACGAGCGCAACTTTGCCGATGCGCACCCGCCGCTGAACCGCACGCAGGCCTTGATCGAGGCCGAGCGCTGCTACTACTGCTACGCCGCGCCCTGCCAGACGGCCTGCCCCACGGGCATCGACATCCCGGCCTTCATCCAGCGCGTGGCGCAGGACAACGTGCGCGGCGCGGCCGAGGCCATCCTGACGGCCAACCCGCTGGGCGGCATGTGCGCCCGGGTCTGCCCGACCGAGGTGCTGTGCGAGCAGGCCTGTGTGCGCAACACCAACGAGAGCAAACCGGTCGAGATCGGCCTGTTGCAGCGCTTTGCGGTGGAGGGTCACTTCGCCAATCCCGGAGCCAAACCGTTGTTCGAGCGCGCACAGCCGACTGGCCGGCGCATCGCCGTCGTCGGCGCCGGGCCGGCCGGGCTGGCCGCCGCACACGGCCTGGCGTGGCGCGGACACGACGTTTTCCTGTTCGACGCCGCACCGAAATTGGGCGGCCTGAACGAATACGGCCTGGCAACCTACAAGGTGGCCGGCGGTTTTGCGCAGCGCGAGATCGACTGGCTGCTGTCCATCGGCGGCATCACACCCAAGCTGAACTGTCGACTCGGCCGCGACATGACGCTGGACGGCCTGCTGGCTGAATACGACGCGGTCTTCCTCGGCCTGGGCCTGGGCGGCGTCAACGCGCTGGGCCTTGCCGAGCCCGAGCTGCCCGGTCTTCGCAACGCCGTCGACTTCATCGCCGAGCTGCGCCAGAGCGCGCCGGAAATCGTGCCGGTGGGCCGCAAGGTCGTGGTCATCGGCGGCGGCATGACGGCCGTGGACGCGGCCGTGCAGAGCCGGTTGCTGGGCGCCGAGCAAGTCACCATGGTCTACCGGCGCGGGCCGGACGGCCTGTCGGCCTCCACGCACGAGCAGCATTGGGCGCAGACCAACGGCGTGACCATCCGCTGCTGGGCGCGGCCGCTAGGCATCGAGGCCGACAGCGGCGTGCTGCGCGGCATGCGCTTTGCGGCGACCAAACTTGAAAACGGCCAGCTCGTCGACACCGGCGAGCAGTTCCTCATCGAGGCCGACCTGGTGCTGCGCGCCATCGGCCAGACTTACGAGGTACCGGCCGGCACGGCCATCGAGCTGCAAGCCGGCCGCATCAAGACCGACGACGACGGCCAGACCAGCCTGGCCCGCGTCTGGGCCGGCGGTGACTGCCGCGCCGGCGGCCGCGACCTGACCGTCGAAGCGGTGGAGCACGGCAAACGCGCCGCCGCCAGCATCGACCGGGCCCTGGGCCTGAGTACCGCCCGCCATCTCGACAAGGAGGCCAGCCATGGCTGACCTGAGCACCAACTTCCTCGGCATCAAGAGCCCCAACCCCTTCTGGCTCGCGTCGGCCCCGCCGACCGACAAGGAGATCAACGTGCGCCGCGCTTTCGAGGCCGGCTGGGGCGGCGTCGTGTGGAAAACGCTGGGCGAGGACCCGCCGGTCGTCAACGTCAACGGCCCGCGCTACGCGACGCTGTGGAGCCAGGACCGCCGCGTCATCGGCTTCAACAACATCGAGCTGATCTCCGACCGGCCGCTGCAGATCAACCTCGACGAGATCCGCCGCGTGAAGCGCGACTTCCCCGACCGCGCCATGGTCGTGTCGCTGATGGTGCCGGTGAACGAGCAGAGCTGGAAGGACATCCTCGCCAAGGTGGCCGACACCGGCGCCGACGGCGTGGAGCTGAACTTCGGCTGCCCGCACGGCATGAGCGAGCGCGGCATGGGTTCGGCCGTGGGCCAGGTGCCGGAGTACATCCAGCAGGTGACCGAGTGGTGCAAGAAGCACACGCACATGCCGGTCATCGTCAAGCTCACGCCCAACATCACCGACGTGCGCTTTCCGGCCCGCGCGGCGCATGCCGGCGGCGCCGATGCGGTCAGCCTCATCAACACCATCAACTCCATCATGGGCGTGGACCTGGACCGCATGACCATGAGCCCCGTCACCGACGGCCTGGGCTCGCACGGCGGCTACTGCGGCCAGGCGGTCAAGCCCATCGCGCTGAACATGGTGGCCGAGATCGCGCGCGACCCGGCCACCGCAGGCATGCCGCTCTCGGGCATAGGCGGCATCACCACCTGGCGCGACGCGGCCGAGTTCATCGCCATGGGCTGCGGCACGGTGCAGGTGTGCACGGCGGCCATGGTCTACGGCTTCAAGATCGTGCAGGACATGTGCTCGGGTCTGAACACCTTCATGGACGAGAAGGGCTATGCCTCCATCGAGGACTTCCGCGGCCTCGCGGTGCCGACCGTGAAGAACTGGAACCAGCTCAACCTGAACCATGTCGAGAAGGCCGTCATCGATCAGGACAGCTGCATCAAGTGCGGCCGCTGCCACGTCGTCTGCGAGGACACCTCGCACCAGGCCATCTTTGCGATGAAGGACGGCCAACGCCACTTCGAGGTCAACGACGCCGAGTGCGTGGGTTGCAACTTGTGCGTGTCGATCTGCCCCGTCCCTGGCACCATCACGATGCGCGCCTTGCAGCCGGGCGAGACCGATGCGCGCACGGGCCGCGTCATCGATGGCAGCTATGCCAACTGGACGACGCACCCGAACAACCCGATGAGTGCCGGATGCGCTTGAAGGAACTGAGATGAGTCACTACGAAGTCGGCCACTGGATCAACGGCGCCATTTCAAGCGGCAGCGGCGCGCGCCAGCAGGACATCCACAACCCCGCTACGGGCGCCGTGCAAGGCAAGTTGCTGCTGGGCAGCGTGGCCGATCTGGACGCGGCGGTGGCCAGCGCCACCAAGGCCGCCAAAGCCTGGGGTCAGACGCCCGCGCTGGCTCGCTCGCGCGTGCTGTTCAAGTTCCTGTCCATCGTGCAGGACAAGCGCGAGGAGCTGGCCGCTGCCCTCGTGCGCGAGCATGGCAAGACCATGCCCGATGCCTTGGGCGAAGTGGCACGCGGCATCGAGAACATCGAGTTCGCGACCGCCATGCCGCAGCTGCTGAAGGGCGAGTACACCGAGCAGATCGCGCGCGGGCTGGACGCCTGGAGCACGCGCCAGCCGCTGGGCGTGGTGGCCGGCATCACGCCGTTCAACTTCCCCGCCATGGTGCCCATGTGGATGTACCCGCTGGCCATCGGCTGCGGCAATGCCTTCATCCTGAAGCCCAGCGAGCGCGACCCGTCGGCGTCGCTCTTGATGGCGCAATGGCTGAAGGACGCCGGCCTGCCCGACGGCATCTTCAGCGTCGTGCAGGGCGACAAGGACATCGTCGACGCCATCCTGGCCCACCCCGGCATCGCCGCGGTCAGCTTCGTCGGCTCCACGCCGGTGGCCGAGCACATCTACAAGGTCGGCTCGTCCCACGGCAAGCGCGTGCAGGCGCTGGGCGGCGCGAAGAACCATATGGTCGTCATGCCCGACGCCGACCTGGAACAGGCCGTGGACGCGCTGATGGGCGCGGCCTACGGGTCGGCCGGCGAACGCTGCATGGCGATCTCGGTGGCCGTGGCCGTGGGTGATGCGGCCGACGCGCTGGTCGCGGCACTCGCGCCCAAGGTCGCCGCGCTGAAGATCGGCGAAGGGAATGGCGCCGGCATCGAGATGGGCCCGCTGATCACGCGCGCCTCGCAGCAGCGTGTGGAGAAGCTGATCGGCGAAGGCGTGGCCGCCGGTGCCAGGGCCGTCGTCGATGGCCGTAACCACCGCGTGGCCGGCTTCGAGGACGGCTTCTTCGTCGGCGGCACGCTGCTGGACGGCGTGTCGGCCGGCATGAGCTGCTACACCGAGGAGATCTTTGGCCCCGTGCTCTGCGTCGTGCGCGTGCCGGACCTGGCCGCGGCAATAGCACTCATCGAAGCCAACGAGTACGCCAACGGTGTGGCCATCTTCACCCGCGACGGCCACGTGGCGCGCGAGTTCGTGCACCACATCCAGGTCGGCATGGTGGGCGTCAACGTGCCGCTGCCGGTGCCCATGGCCTTCAACAGCTTTGGCGGCTGGAAGCGCAGCCTGTTCGGTGACCACCACGCCTACGGACCGGAGGCGGTGCGCTTCTACACAAAGCACAAGGCCGTCATGCAGCGCTGGCCGGACAGCCTGCCCAAGGGTCCGCAATTTGCTTTCCCGCAGAACACCTGATCACGAAGGAAGCACATCACCATGACCGACCCAACGCTGAGCAATCCCGATCTCGTTCCCACGACGGCCGCCCAGCGGACCTGGCGCTGGTACCACTTCGCGGCGCTGTGGGTGGGCATGGTCATGTGCATCCCGGCCTACACGCTGGCGGCCAGCCTCATCGAGTCGGGCATGAGCTGGAGCCAGGCCGTGGGCACGGTGTTCCTGGGCAACCTCATCGTGCTGGTGCCCATGCTCTTGATCGGCCATGCCGGCGCCAAGTACGGCATCCCCTACGCCGTGCTGGCGCGGGCCTCCTTCGGCACGCAGGGCGCGCGATTGCCCGCTCTGCTGCGAGCACTTGTCGCCTGCGGCTGGTACGGCATCCAGACCTGGTTTGGCGGCCAGATGATCTTCACACTGGCCGGCGTGCTGCTGGGCCACCCGCCCGGCGGCGACCCGCTGCCTGTGCTGGGCATCAGCGCGGCGCAGTTCGGCTGCTTCCTGCTCTTCTGGGCCTTGCAGTTCTGGTTCGTCGTGCATGGCATCGAGGCCATCCGCAAGCTGGAGACCTGGACAGCGCCGCTCAAGATCGTCATCTGCTTCGTGCTGCTCTGGTGGGCCTGGGACAAGGCGGGCGGCTTCGGGCCGATCCTCGATCAGCCCTCGGCGTTTGTGGAAGGCGGCAAGAAGGCGGGCCAGTTCTCGGCGGTGTTCTGGCCGTCGCTGACCGCGATGGTCGGCTTCTGGGCGACGCTGGCGCTGAACATCCCCGACTTCACGCGCTTTGCCAAGACGCAGCGTGACCAGCTCGTCGGTCAGGCCATCGGCCTGCCCCTGCCGATGGGCCTGCTCGCCGCACTCGCGGTGTTCGTCACGTCGGCCACCGTCGTCATCTACGGCAAGGCGATCTGGGACCCGGTGGACCTGGCCAGCCGCATGACGGGTGCGGCCGTGCTCATCGCCCTCATCGTGCTGCTGATCGACACGGTCAGCGTCAACCTCGCCGCCAACCTCGTCGGCCCGGCGTATGACTTCTCCGCGCTGGCGCCGGGCAAGATCAGCTACAAGCTCGGCGGCATCCTCACGGCCGGCATCGCCATCGTCATGATGCCGTGGAAGATCCTGGCCTCCACCGAGGGCTACATCTTCACCTGGCTCATCGGCTACTCGGCGCTGCTGGGGCCGGTGGCGGGCATCCTCATCGTCGACTACTACGTGCTGCGCAAGACCGAACTGGTGGTCGGCGACCTCTATGTCGAGGGCGGCCGCTACAGCTATCGCGGCGGCTGGAACATGGCCGCCGTCATTGCCTTCATCGTCGGCGTCGCGCCCAACATCCCCGGCTTCCTGAACGCTGCCTTCCCGGCCGCCTTCCCCGAGGTCGGCGCCGTGTTCAAGGCCGTGTACACCTATGCCTGGTTTATCGGCCTCGCTCTCGCCGCCCTGGTCTACGGCGTCTTGATGGCCGGCAAGACGCAATCTCAACCGCTCACACGGAGCGTGACATGACCTCTCTCTTGATCCGCGGCGCCACGGTCGTCAATGCCGACGCTGAAAGCCGCAGCGATGTGCTGTGTATCGACGGCCGCATCGCCGCCCTCGGCGACCGCGCCGCGAAGGAAGCGCCCGCCGGCACCGAGACACTGGACGGCAGCGGCCAGTACCTGATGCCCGGCGGCATCGACCCGCACACGCACATGCAGCTGCCCTTCATGGGCACCGTCACGCAGGACGACTTCTTCACCGGCACGGCGGCAGCGCTGGCCGGCGGCACGACGTCCATCATCGACTTCGTCATCCCCAATCCGCAGCAGCCGCTGATGGAGGCCTACCGCACCTGGCGCGGCTGGGCGGAGAAGGCCGCGACGGACTACGCCTTCCACGTTGCCGTGACCTGGTGGGACCAGAGCGTCAGCGACGACATGGGCACCCTCGTGCGCGAGGAGGGCGTGAACAGCTTCAAGCACTTCATGGCCTACAAGAACGCCATCATGTGCGACGACGAGACGCTGGTGAACAGCTTCAAGCGCTCGCTGGAACTGGGCGCCATGCCGACCGTGCATGCGGAGAACGGCGAGCTGGTCTACCTGCTGCAGGCCGAGGTCGCCAAGATGGGCATCACCGGCCCCGAAGGCCATCCGATGTCGCGACCACCGATGGTCGAAGGCGAAGCCGCCAACCGCGCCATCGCCATTGCCGATGTGCTGGGCGTGCCCATCTACATCGTCCACGTCAGCTGCATCGAAAGCGCCGAGGCGATTGCCCGGGCCCGCGCCCGTGGCCAACGCGTCTACGGCGAGGTGCTGGCCGGCCACCTGCTCATCGACGACAGCGTCTACCGCGACCCTGATTTCGCCAAGGCCGCCGCCTATGTGATGAGCCCGCCCTTCCGCCCCAAGATCCACCAGGAGTTCCTGTGGCGCGGCCTGCAAAGCGGCCAGCTGCACACGACCGCCACCGACCACTGCACCTTCTGCGCCGAGCAGAAGGCTGCGGGCAAGGACGGTTTCGCCAAGATCCCCAACGGCTGCGGTGGCGTTGAGGAGCGCATGGCCGTGCTGTGGGATGCCGGCGTCAATTCCGGCCGCCTGACGCCCAGCGAGTTCGTCGCCATCACGTCGGCCAACGCGGCCAAGCTCTTCAACATGTACCCGCGCAAGGGCGTCATCGCCGAGGGTGCCGACGCCGATCTCGTGCTGTGGGACCCGGCCGGCAGCAAGACGCTGAGCGCCAGGACGCAGTTCTCGAGGAACGACTTCAACCTCTTCGAGGGCCGCACCGTGCAGGGCGTGCCCAGCCACACCATCAGCCAGGGCCGCGTCGTGTTCGCCAAGGGTGATCTGCGCGCTGAAGCCGGCAAGGGCCGCTACCTGAAGCGCCCGCCCTTCGGCCCGCAGTTCGATGCCGCGGCCAAGCGCGCCCACGAGCTCGCACCGACCGCCGTCGTCCGCTGACATGCAGACCGTCATCCCGCAGTTGCGCATGACGGATGCGGCTCGCACGCAGGCGTTCTACGTCGATCAGCTCGGTTTCAGCGTCGACTGGCAACACCAGTTCGAGCCGGGCCTGCCGCTGTTTCTGCAGCTCACGCGTGACGGCCAGACGATCTTCCTGAGCGGCCACGCCGGCGACTGCCAGCCCGGTGGCGCCGTCTACTTCTGGGTGCCCGACGCAGACGCGGTCTATGCCGCCTTCACCGCCCGCGGCGTGCAGCCGGTGAAGCCCATCGAAGACATGCCCTGGGGCGTGCGCGAGTTCTTGCTCGTCGACCCCGACCACAACAAGCTGCGCTTCGGCACGAAGCTCTGAGGAGCCCAAGATGGACATGCCCACCAAGACCGACATCACGACGCTCCGCGTCAACGGCCAACGCCTCTGGGACTCGCTGATGGAGCTCGCCCAGATCGGCGCCACGGAGAAGGGCGGCGTCTGCCGCCTGACGCTGACCGACCTCGACAAGCAGGGCCGCGACCTCGTCACACGCTGGGCACGCGAGGCCGGCATGACAGTCACCATCGACCAGATCGGCAACGGCTTCATGCGCCGCGCGGGCCGCAACAACAGCCTGCCGCCCATCATGACCGGCAGCCACATCGACACCCAGCCCACCGGCGGCAAGTTCGATGGCAACTACGGCGTGCTGGCCGGCATCGAGGTCGTGCGCACGCTGAACGACTACTGCATCGAGACCGAGGCGCCCATCGAGGTCGCGTTCTGGACGAATGAAGAAGGCTCGCGCTTCGTGCCCGTCATGATGGGCTCGGGCGTGTTCGCCAAGGCCTTCACGCTGGAGCATGCCTACGCAGCGACGGACACCGAAGGCAAGACGGTCAAGGGCGAGCTGGAGCGCATCGGCTACATCGGCGAGCAGGTGCCCGGCGACCACCCCATCGGCGCCTACTTCGAGACCCACATCGAGCAAGGCCCGGTGCTGGAAGACCACGACAAGACCATCGGCGTCGTCACCGGCGTGCTGGGCATCCGCTGGTACGACTGCGTCGTCACCGGCATGGAAGCCCACGCCGGCCCCACGCCGATGGCGCTGCGCAAGGATGCGTTGCAGGTGGCCGCCAAGCTGATGCAGGAAGTGGTCGCCTGCGCTCACCGCCACCCGCCGCACGGCCGTGGCACGGTGGGCATGGTGCAGGTGCACCCCAACAGCCGCAACGTCATCCCCGGCCGCGTCAAGTTCAGCATCGACCTGCGCAACGCGACCGACGCGCTGTGCGAGGCCATGGACGCCGACATCCGCGCCGTGGCCGCCAAGCTGTCGGCCGAGAGCGGCCTGCCCATCGAGATCACGCCCGTCAGCAACTACCCGGCCCAGCCCTTCCACGCCGACTGCATCGCCGCCGTGCAGAAGGCCGCCGACACGCTGGGCTACAGCAATATGCGCGCCGTGTCAGGCGCCGGCCACGACGCCGTCTACATGGCGAGGCTGGCGCCCGCTGGCATGATCTTCATTCCCTGCAAGGACGGCATCAGCCACAACGAGATCGAGGACGCCAAGCCCGAGCACATCGAGGCGGGGTGCAATGTCTTGTTGCAGGCGATGCTGGAGCGGGCGGGCTGAGCGGCGAAGACCTGCCCCTACAGTGCGCCACCAAGGCGCAGCGGTAAGGCGCCTCAACTGCAAGGAGGCCCGTTTGATCCGCCGTCTGCTGACTGCCACGCTGTTGCTCGCGCAGCTCACGACCCATGCCGCCGGATCGCTGGCGCCGGCCTGCGAGGCCAGCGCCAAGGACCGCGCCGTCCGGGAGCAGTCCTTCGTCCCCCTCAACGGCATCCCCCAATCGCTGACCATCACCGGCCAGGACTGCCGCAACCCCGTGCTGCTCTTCATCCACGGCGGTCCGGGCAACCCCGTCAGCCCTTTTGCCGACACCCTCTACGGCGCCTGGGCCAAGGACTTCACGCTCGTGCAATGGGACCAGCGCGGCGCCGGCCGCACCTATGGCCGCAACCTGCCGGTGCGGGAGCTGGAGCCGGATGAGTTCAACAGCACGCCGCTGACGCTGGAACTGATGGCCGCCGATGGCATTGCCGTGGCCGAGTACCTGCAGCAACGCCTGGGCCAGCGCAAAGTCATCCTGACTGGCAGCTCCTGGGGCTCGGCGCTGGCCGTGGAGATGGCGCACCTCAGGCCCGAACTCTTCCACGCCTATGTCGGCGTGTCACAGCTCGTCGGCCCGGCCGACCTGACCGCCAGCCACGGCCTCGCGCTGCAACGCGCACGCGAGCTGGGCGACCAGCCGGCCGTCACCACGCTGCAGGCCCTCGGCACGCCGCCCTGGACCGACCCGCGCAGCTTCGGCAAGCTGCGCCGCATCCTGCGTGGCTACGAGGCGCAACGTGCGGACGCCGGCCCGGCCTGGAAACCCGCCGCAGACTACGCCGGTCCTCAGGACGCCGCCGCGTACGAGGCCGGCGAGGATTTCTCGTTCCTGAAGTTCGTCGGCCTCAAAGGCGACGGCATGCTGTGGAAGCTGGACCTGAGCGGGCAGCGCACGCGGTTCAAGCTGCCCGTCTTCCTCGTGCAGGGCGAGGAAGACCTGCTGACGCCGCCGGCCGTCACGCGCGCCTGGTTCGACCGCATCCAAGCCCCGCGCAAGCAGCTCGTCACCGTGCCGCGCGCCGGCCATGACCCTAACGGGCCGCTGCTGGATGCTCAGCTGAAGCTACTGCGGGACGAGATGCTGCCGCTGGCGCGCTGACTTCAACCCTCACCCGCCACGCCTGCACCACCGCCCAGCTCACCTCGGGCACGATGAACAGCAGCAGCACGGGCTCGCCGGTCTGCATCCAGGCCCAGGCCATCCACAGGCTGAACAGCACCCGCGTCGCCGCGTCGTAGCGGCCGAACTGCTGTGTCGGCCCGCGCAACCGCAGCACGGACCAGACCAGCACCACGCTGCCCATCAGCAGCGCGAACAACATGTGCATAGGCGCGAAGGCCGGCAACGGCTGGCCACCGAGGGCGAGGTTGACGGCACCCAGATGGCCGAAGGCGATGGCGAAGCTCCAGGGTGTGGCGAACGGCGCCGTGACGACGAGGTCGTAGACCGCACTGGCACGCACGACGTGGCGGAACTGGGAGGGGCTGAACGAGGGCATGGATGAGGCCGAAGTGACTAAGGCCGGCATGCTCAAGGCTGGACTACGCTCCAGGGTCAAGCACTTTTCAACACCATGCAGATCGGCACCCTGTCCACCCTCACCGGCCTGAGCCGCGACAGCCTGCGCTTCTACGAGAAGCGCGGCCTGCTGCAGGCGCGCCGCGCCAGCAACGGCTACCGCGACTACCCCGAGGAGGCCGTGCAATGGCTGGGTTATGTGCGAACGGCCCAGCAGCTGGGCTTCACGCTGGCCGAGATTGCCGCCGACCTGCCGTTGCTGGCCCAAGGTGAGGACGCCGGCCCGGCGCTGCGGGCGACGCTGGCGCGCAAGCTGGGCGATATCGACGAGCGCATCCTGGCGTTGCAAGGACTGCGCGCCGAGCTGGCGCGCCGGCTGGCCGAGACGCCGGAGACCGGCGCAAGCTGCCCTTTGCGCCCGGCCGCCTGAACCTCAGGCCACCGCGCTGCGCACCGCCTCACGCACCAGGCCGTCCAGCTTGCCGGTGATCTGCGTCAGCTCGCCCGACACGACGGCGAACTCGCGGCCCGAGGTGCCGGCGCGCGCGGCGACGACCTGGGCGTTGAAGGACACGATGCGCGCATGCTTGGCGATCTGCTCGATGTCGCCCATGACGGCCGTCAGCTGCTTCTTGGCCGTGGAGGCCTGCTGGCGAGCCAGGTCTTCGTAGATCTGCGTCAGCCGGTTCAGCGTGGCCAGCAGCGGCGTGGCGGCCTCCACCAGCTCTTCGAGCAGCGTCGGCGCGTTGAAGGCATTGGTGGCGATGAGGTCCAGCGAGCGCCCGGCCAGCTCGATGAAGGCGGTGATGCGCTCGTGGGCGCGGTCCGGGCCGAAATAGGCCTGCTGCAACTCGCCGCCTAAGGCCTGCGGCGAGAGCTCGCCTTCAAGCAACGCGCGGTGGGCGTCGCTGAAGGTCACCAAGGCTTCGCGCGCCGTCGCCGGGGCGCCCTCGCGGCCCTGCGAGGCCAGCACCGCGTAAAGGACGACGCGCTGCGACGTGAAGCGGCGGCGGCCCGAGAGGTTGATCAACTTGCCAAAGACCTCGCCCGCCGTTTGTTTGGGCGCGGCCCCCGTTTTTCGTGCATGGGGCGCTGCACTCTGGTGGTGCGACATGACATCCTCCGTGAGCTGGTTCACGACCGGTGCCCCCAGCGGCGAGCATGCCGGTCCTGCCAACCTAGGGTTAGCACGGGCCGTGCCAGTGAGGCGGCGACTCCGGCCCACCCTCTGCAGCCGAGCCCCGCGCTGAAGCAGACATGCCCTCCGCCGCCAACCGGCCGGGCGCCCGGCGGCCAAGCCCCTCAAACCCGGGTCGGGCGAATACCAGTTCTGGGGCAACGCTGTCGCTTCCTATCATCGAAGGCCCCTGACCCACTCCGCCACAAGCGCTGGACAGGCCATTCAATCGCTGGAGACCCCCGATGAAAAGCACTCTTCCGTCCTGCATCGCTGTCGCGCGGCTGCCGCTGGCCGCCGTCGCAGCGGCCCTCTGTCTGGCCGGTGGCGCCAACGCCGCCCCGGATACCAGTCGTGTCATCGTCATGTTCAAGCCCGGTGCTGCGGCGATGGGCCGCGCTGCCGTGGCGACCGCCAGGGGCCAGGTCGTCCACGAGATCGAAGGCATGGACGCCATGGCCATCGAGGTGCCCGTCCAGGCACTGAAGGGCCTGGCGCACAACCCGAATGTCGAGTACGTCGAGGAAGACGTGAAGCGCTATCCGCTCGGCGGCACCAGCCCCTCGACGGGCACGCCCTATGTGCTGGGCCAGCTCGTGCCCTACGGCATCAAGATGGTCCAGGCCGATCAGCTGCCTGACACCTATGCCGCCAACCGCAAGGTCTGCATCATCGACTCGGGCTACAGCCGCGGCCACGAGGATCTGGACGCGGACGCCAGCCGCATCACCGGCGAATACGACCGGCGTACCGGCTGGTGGTACACCGACGAGAACCACCATGGCACGCATGTGGCCGGCACGATCGCGGCGCTCAACAACAGCGGCGTGGGCGTGGTCGGCGTCAACCCGAACCGGCATCTGAAGCTGCACATCGTCAAGGTCTTCGACGCCGATGGCTGGGCCTATTCGTCCACGCTGGCCACCGCCGCCAACAAGTGCGGCGCTGCGGGCGCAAACGTGATCAGCATGTCGCTGGGCGGTGGCCGCCCGAACAAGACGGAAGAGAAGGCCTTTGCCGCGCTGGCAAGCAAGAACGTGCTGTCGATCGCGGCGGCAGGCAACGACGGCACGACGGCCGTGTCCTACCCGGCAGGCTACGCCAGCGTGGTGTCGGTGGCGGCGCTGGACGAGGGCAAGAACTGGGCGGATTTCTCCCAGTACAACAGCAAGGTCGAGCTCGCCGCGCCCGGCGTCAACGTGCTGTCGACCGTGCCGACGGGCGCAGGCTCCAGCTCCAGCCTGAGCGTCGGCGGCGTCGCCTATGCGCCCGGAGGCATGGACGGCTCGCCGAAGCTGACGGTCACCGCGCCGCTCGCCGACTTCGGCATCGGCGACGTCAAGAACACGGCCGTGAGCGGCAAGGTCTGCCTGATCGCCCGTGGCACGGTGGACTTCTCCGTCAAGGTCAGCAACTGCCAGGCCAGCGGCGGCGTCGGCGCCATCGTCTACAACAACGTGGCCGGCGGTTTCGGCGGCACGCTGGGCACGACGGTCACGACCATCCCCTCGGTGACGGCCTCCGACACCGAAGGCGCCGCGATGAAGAACCAACTGGGCCAAAACGCAACGCTGGCGGTCACCGCGACCAACTACGCCTTCTACGACGGCACCTCGATGGCCACGCCGCATGTCTCGGCGGTGGCGGCCCTGGTCTGGAGCTATTTCCCGACCTGCACGGCCGCGCAGATCCGCAGCACGCTGACCAAGAGCGCAGAGGATCTCGGCGCGGCCGGCCGCGATGACAAGTTCGGCTACGGCCTGGTGCGCGCCAAGGCCGCGCACGACCGCATAGCCTCGCTGGGCTGCGGCAACTGAGGCCTTCAGCAGCCTCGGACAAGGGCGGCCTGGCCGCCCTTTTTCTTTGGCGACCCGCTCGGTCGGGAGCGGCTAGCCGTGCAGGCCGCGCTGCAGCCGCTCCGTCGCCAGCGCCAAGGTCTCGTCCCGCTTCGCGAAACAGAACCGCACATGCCGCCGCTCCTGCGGCTGCTGGTAGAAAACCGACAGCGGAATGGCCGCGACGCCGATCTCGGTGGTCAGCCACCTGGCGAAGTCCAGCTCCGTGAGGTCGGACACCGCGCTGTAGTCCACCGTCTGGAAGTAGGTGCCCTCGCAGGGCAGCAGCTTCAAAGGCGTGCCGGCCAGCGCGACGCGGAAGCTGTCGCGCTTGGCCTGGTAGAAGTCGCTCAAGCCCTGCCAGGGCACGGGGTTGGCGAGGTAGGCGGCGATGGCGTGCTGGGTCGGCGTGTGGACCGTGAAGACGGTGTACTGGTGCAGGCGGCGGAAGGCCGCGCTCAAGGCCGGCGGCGCGGCCACGAAGCCGACCTTCCAGCCCGTCACATGGAAGGTCTTGCCGAAGCTGCTGACGAGGAAGCTGCGCTCGCTCAAGGCCGGGTAGCGCGCCACGCTCTCGTGCGGCGCACCGTCGAACACCATGTGCTCGTAGACCTCGTCGCTGACGACGAACAGGTCGTGTTGTTCGGCGATGCGCTCCAGTTCGCGCAGGTCTTCCGCCGTGGCGACGCGGCCGCTGGGGTTGTGCGGCGTGTTCAGCACCAGCGCCCGCGTGCGCGGCGTGATGGCGGCGCGCACGGCCGGCCAGTCGATGCGGTAGTCCAGCGTCATCGGCACGCCGATGGGGATGGCACCGGCCAGGCGGATGGCCGGGTCGTAGCTGTCGTAGGCCGGCTCGATGATGATGACCTCGTCGCCGGCACCGACGCAGGCATGCAGCGCCGTGATGATGCCCTGCGTGCCACCAGCGGTGATGGTGATGTCGCGGTCCGCGTCGTAGGCCGCGCCGTAGAGGTCGTTGAGCTTGGCGGCCACCGCCTGCCGCAGCGCCGGCACGCCGGTCATCGGCGGGTACTGGTTGTGGCCGGCGGCCATCGCGTCCGTCACGGCCTGCAGCAGGGCCGGGTCGGCGCTGAAGTCCGGGAAGCCCTGGCCGAGGTTGACGGCGCCATGCTCTGCCGCCAGGGCCGACATGACGGTGAAGATGGTGGTGCCCGTGTTGGGCAGCTTGGTGGGCAGGACGGGCATGGTGGCGAGATTCTGCTGGAGCGCCCGCGGCCTTGCGCGGCCAGCGCATAAGCAGATGCGTTCAGCGCGCCGGCGGCCCGATCAGGCAACGCCGCGCGGCCAGCGCGATGGGTAGCCCGAACACGAAGCAGTGCGCCGCGATGGCCGCCGCATCCAGCCTGGGCGGCCAGAACGGCGTGCGCAGGGCCGAGAGCGGCAGCACGACGTTGTTCATGCCGAAGTAGACGACCAAGCCATAGGCCAGCCCCGCGGCCGCGGCATTGCGCAGCAGAGCCGGCAGGCGCAGGGCGGCGAGGCAGAACAGCGCCGCCCAGATCAGCGCGATGCCGTAGTGCAGCGCCACGCCCAGCGCGAAGGTTTCCTGCCCGCCAGCGAATGCTGCCTCCTTGCCGATGAGGCCCGCCGCGACGGTCTGGAAGACCTTGAGCTTCATGCCGTAGTAGCTCAGCGCGAAGACGAGGTCGCCCGTGCCGGCCAGCAAGCCGCCCCAGACGATGGCACGGGTCAACGGCTTCATGCGGGAGGTCCCTTCAACTCGACAACATTGCCCTCGGGGTCGCTGAGGTAAATGGACGGCCCCTCGCCCTCGGCGCCGTAGCGGCTTTCGGTCTTGCCGGCGGCTATGCCATGCACCGCGAGGTGGGCGCGGATCTCGGCCTCGTCGAAGGGCTCGACGCGCAGGCAGAAGTGGTCGAGGTTGCGCCCCTCCTTGCCTGGAGCCGCGCCGCCCATGCGGCCCAGCTTGCCGTCCATGGGCACAAGGTCGATCAGCGACTGGCCGGCGCGCAACTGCACTAGGCCAATCTCGTCCTGGCGGCGCTCGATGGCGCAGCCCAGCACGCCGACGTAGAAGCCCAGCATCGCGTCGAGGTTGGCCACCCGCAGCACGAGGTGGTCGAGGCCTTGCAAGCGGATCAAAGAAACCGCTCCAGCAGCCGCTTGGACTGCTTGTCCAGCACCCAGCGGTCGGCCACCTGCAATTGCACGCCGTGCGTGGACGTGATCAGCAGCCGGCACTCGTCCAGCCGGCGGATGTCTTCCTCGCTCTTCAGCACGAAGTCGATCTCGCCGCGATCGGTCTCGATGCGCCAGGTGCTGGGCGTGGCGAAGGTGTTGACCGAGATCAGGCGCTTGAGCGTGGGGTGGAACTCGCGCGCGGCGAGCTCGGCCTCCAGCAGCTTGCGCGGCCCGTCGGGCAGCGCCGAGACGCGCTCGACCCAGGCCAGCTCGTGGCCGTGCACGCCCACCAGGGACAGGCCCTCGTCGGGCGCCGAGATGGGGTGGGCGCGCACCGGCGTGACGCCCTCGTGGGCGGCACCATTGAGGTCGGTCAGCACCAGCCGGCCGTTGGCATCCAGGTGGAGGTCGCGAAAAGGAAGTGTGGACATTCAGGACTCCACTTCAGCGGCGATCAGGTCGAGCTCGACCGCCGCGTTCTTGGGCAGTTGCAGCACGCCGACCGAGGTGCGGGTGTGCGCACCGGCCGCACCCAGCACGCGCCACAGCAGGTCGGAGGCGCCGTCGGCCACCTCGCTGTGGTTCGTGAAGTCGGCGGTGCAGTGCACGAATACGGTCAGCCTCAGCACGCCTTTCAGCCGCTCCAGGCTGCCCAGTTCCTGGCGCAGGATCGTGAGCGCTCGCAGCATGGCGATGCCCGCGGCCCGCTTGGCGCGTTCCAGGCTCACCTCCGCGCCGACAACGCCGGACACGGCGACGTGGTCGCCGATGCGCGGGATCTGTCCGCTCAGGTAGAGCGTTCGGCCATCGCGCGTCAGCGGCGTGTAGCTGCCGCCGATCTGCATCGGCGCGGAGAGGTCGAAGCCATGCTCGGCGCAGGCGGCGGCCAGTTCGAGATCGCGGTCAGGTGCAGTCATGTCAGTGGTCCTGTCAAGCGTCTACGGTATGCGCGCTGGGGTTGGGAGCAACCACCATCAGGCCGCCATCGTCGGCCTCCTCGGCCTCGACACGGCGGGCCTGCGCTTCCCACAGCCGCCAGTAGTGGCCTTGCTTGGCGATCAGCTCGTCATGCGGGCCCAGCTCGACGATCTCGCCGCGGTCCATCACCACCAGGCGGTCGGCCTTGCGCAGCGTCGACAGGCGGTGGGCGATGGCGATGGTGGTGCGGCCCTTGACGAGGTTGTCCAGCGCGCGCTGGATCTCCTTCTCGGTCTCGGTGTCGACGGCGCTGGTGGCCTCGTCGAGGATGAGGATGGCCGGGTCGATCAGCAGCGCGCGGGCGATGGAGATGCGCTGGCGCTCGCCGCCGGACAGGCCCTGGCCGCGCTCGCCCACCAGGCTGTCGTAGCCATGCGCCAGGCGCAGGATGAACTCGTGCGCATGCGCGGCGCGGGCAGCGGCGACGATCTCGTCGCGGGTCGCGTCCGGCTTGCCGTAGGCGATGTTCTCGGCGATGGTGCCGAAGAACAGGAAGGGCTCCTGCAACACCAGGCCGATGTGGCGCCGGTAGTCGGACACCTTGACGCGGCGCAGGTCCACGCCGTCGACCTTGATGGCGCCCTCCGTCACGTCGTAGAAGCGGCAGATCAGGTTGACCAGCGTGCTCTTGCCCGAGCCGCTGTGGCCCACCAAGCCCACCATCTCGCCGGGGTGGATGTCCAGGTTCAGGTTGCGGATGATGGAGCGCGAGCCGTAGCGGAAGTTGACGGCCTGCAGCGAGAGCGCGCCGGTCACGTTCTCGAAGGGCTGGGGGTTGATCGGGTCGGGCACGTTGGAGACGTGGTCCAGGATGTCGAAGATGCGCTTGGCGCCGGCCGCCGCCTTCTGCGTGACCGAGACGATGCGGCTCATCGAGTCCAGCCGGCCGTAGAAGCGGCCGATGTAGGCCAGGAAGGCGGTCAGCGTGCCGACGGTGATGCTCTGATGCGAGATCAGCCAGATGCCCACGCCCCAGACGACCAGCAAGCCCATCTCGGTCAGCAGCGCGACGCTGGGCGTGAACAGGCTCCAGGTCTTGTTGAGGCGGTCGTTGACGTGCAGGTTCTTCTGGTTGGCCTCGCGGAAGCGCGCGGCCTCGCGCTTCTCCTGCGCAAAGGCCTTGACGACGCGGATGCCGGGGATGGTGTCGGCCAGGATGTTGGTGACCTCGCCCCAGACGCGGTCGATCTTCTCGAAGCCGGTGCGCAGGCGGTCGCGCACCATGTGGATGAGCCAGGCGATGAAGGGCAGCGGCACGAGCGTGGCCAGGGCCAGGCCGGGGTGGATGCTGAACAGGATGATGGAGGTCATCGTCAGCATCAGCACGTCGGTGATGAAGTCCAGCGCGTGCAGGCTCAGGAAGACCGACAGGCGATCCGTCTCGGAGCCGATGCGCGACATCAGGTCGCCGGTGCGCTTGTTGCCGAAGTACTCGAGCGACAGGCCCAGCAGATGGTCGAAGGTGGCGGTTCTGAGATCGGCCGAGATACGTTCCGACACCAATGCCAACAAGTAAGTCTTCGCCCAGCCCAGCGCCCAGGACAGCAGCGCGGCGCCGAGCAGGCCGCTGAGCAGCATCGTGACGAGGCCCGAGTCGATGGACTGACCGTTCTGGAAGGGGATGAGCACCCGGTCCATCAGCGGCATGGTCAGGTAGGGCGAGACCAGCGTCGCGCCGGTCGCGCCCAGCATCAGCGCAAAGCCCAGCAGGAGCTGGCCCTGGTAGGGCCGCGCGAAGCGCCACAGGCGCAGCAGCACCCAGGTGCTGGGCGGCTTGCTGGTTTCGCCGAAGTCGAAGGCCGAGTCGCCGCCCTCGTCCTCCTCGTGCACCGTGTGGCCGGCCAGGCGCTGCAGCTCGCGCTCGAAGGCGTCGACCAGTCGCACGGCCGCCGGGTTGGCGGCCAGCGTGAAGCGCCAGCGCGCCAGGCGCCGCTCGGCGTCGAACAGCTCCAGGAAGGCCAGGCCGCCGTGGTCGCTGAGCTTGAGCGTCTGGCCGGCTTCGAGCCGGTGGTCGCTCCAGGTGCCGCTGGCGGGCTCGAAGGCCAGCAGCTGTGCATTTGTCAACGCGATCAGCCCCTGGCCGAAGCGACCGTGCGCGTCGAGGTCAACCTCCAGCGTGGCCACCACGTTCTCGCCAGCCAGCAGCCGCCCTTGAAGAGCGGCCGTTTGCGGATGAGGTGCTGCCACTGGAAGTTGCTCTTGCATGTTGTTCTTGGCTCCGACGGTCTGCAGCAATTCTCCGCCATGACTTCGGCGCACAATTCCAAGCGCTTGCCGCGCCTACCCCCTACCTCATGAGCAAAAAAGAAGACATCCGCCTATTGCGCGTCAACTACCTGCGTGGTCCCAACATGTGGACCTACCGGCCGGTGCTGGAAGTCTGGCTGGATCTGGGCGAGCTGGAAGACCATCCCAGCCACCTGCTGCCCGGCTTCAACGACCGCCTGACCACCGCCCTGCCGGCGCTGATCGAGCACCACTGCGGCGTCGGCGAGCGCGGCGGTTTCATCGAGCGCCTGCGTGATGGCACCTGGATGGGCCATGTGCTGGAGCACGTCGTCATCGAGCTGCTGAACCTGTCCGGCATGCCCACGGGCTTCGGCCAGACGCGCAGCACGTCCAAGCGCGGCGTCTACCGCATGGTGTTCCGGGCGCGCGACGAGCAGGTCGCCCGCGCCGCGCTGGCCGAGGGCCACGCCCTCCTCATGGCCGTCATCAACGACGAGCCCTTCGACGTGGCCGCAGCGACCGCCCGTGTGCGTGAGAAGCTGGACGACTGCTACCTGGGCCCGTCGACTGCGGCCATCGTCGCCGCCGCGACGGACCGCCGCATCCCGCACATCCGCCTGAACGACGGCAACCTCGTGCAGCTGGGCCACGGCGCGCGCCAGCGCCGCATCTGGACGGCAGAGACCGACATGACCAGCGCCATCGCCGAAGGCATCGCCGGCGACAAGGACCTGACCAAGACCCTGCTCAAGGCCGTCGGCGTGCCGGTGCCCAGCGGCCAGGAGGTCAAGAGCGCCGCCGAGGCTTGGGCCGCCGCGCAGGACCTGGGCCTGCCCGTCGTCATCAAGCCCAGCGACGGCAACCATGGCCGTGGCGTGACGCTGGACATCGCCAACGAGGCCGACTGCGCGTCGGCCTTCAAGCTGGCCGATGCCGAGGGCTCGTCGGTGCTGGTGGAGAGCTACATCAAAGGCAACGAGCACCGTGTGCTCGTCGTCGGCGGCCAGATGGTGGCGGCCGCGCGCGGCGAGGCGGCCTGGGTGCATGGCGACGGCAAGCACACGATTGCCGAGCTGGTGGACCTGCAGATCAACACCGACCCGCGCCGCGGCCTGACCGAGGACTTCCCGCTCAATCGCATCATCGTCGGCGACGACGCCGTCGTGCTGCTGGACCTGCAGCGCCAGGGATTCGCGCCCGACGCGGTGCCGCCTGCCGGCAAGGGCGTGCTGATCCAGCGCAACGGCAATGTCGCCATCGACTGCACTGCCGAGGTCCACCCCGAGGTCGCGCATGCCGTGTCCCTGGCGGCACGCACCATAGGCCTGGACATCGCCGGCGTCGACCTCGTCACCGAGGACATCTCCAAGCCGCTGAGCGAAACCGGCGGCGCCATCGTCGAGGTGAACGCCGGCCCGGGCCTCTTGATGCATCTCAAGCCCGCTGGCGGCTCGCCCCAGCCGGTGGGTCAGGCCATCATCGACCACCTGTTTGCCGAAGACGAGAACGGCCGCATCCCCATCGTCGGCGTGGCCGGCTCGGTGGGCGGGCACCAGATCACCCGCCTCGTCGCCTGGCTGCTGCACCTGAACGGCCGCCATGTCGGCCTGGCCTGCCGCGACGGCCTCTTCCTGGGCACGCGCCGTGTCGAGAAGAAGAACAGCGCCCGCTGGGACGCCGCCCACCGCCTGCTGATGAACCGCGGCGTCAACGCCGTCGTCATCGAGAACGACCCGGCCTCCATCCTGCGTGACGGCTTGGCCTATGACCGCGCGTCGGTCGGCGTCGTCACCGACCTGGACGGCATCGCGGCCCTGGCCGAGTTCGACGTGCAGGACGCCGACCAGCTCTACAAGGTGCTGCGCACGCAGATCGACGTGGTGCTGAGCGACGGTGCGGCCGTGTTGAATGCAGCCCACCCGCGCCTGGTCGACATGGCCGAGCTGAGCGATGGCGAGGTCGTCTTCTACGCCGAGGACGGCAACCTCGAAGCCCTGCAACACCACCGCGACCGGGGCGGCCGCGCGGTCTTCCTGCGCGGCGGCGCCGCCGTGCTGGCGCAAGGCCCGGCCGAAACGCCCGGCGCCAACATCGACGCACTGCTGCGCCGCTTTGGCGATCAGGCCGTCGACGCCTCCACGCTGCTGGCCGCCGTCGCCGCCGCCTGGGCGCTGGGCATCTCACCCGAGTTGATCGCCGCCGGCCTCGACACTTTCGTGCCCACCTTGCACCTCGCCTAAAGAACAAGACCCATGGACGTTTCCCGCATCCGCGCCCTGCGCGGCCCCAATATGTGGAGCCGTCACACGGCCATCGAGGCCGTCGTGAATTGCCTGGACGCCGAGCGCTCGCTCGAACGGCTGCCCGGCTTCGAGCCCCGCCTGCGCAAGCTCTTCCCCACCATCGGCGAGCTGCGCGCCGACGCCTCGCTGGCCCAGGTGCTGGAGCAGGCCGCGCTGGCGCTGCAGGCCCAGGCCGGCTGCCCCGTCACCTTCAGCCAGACGCATGTGACGCCCGAGGCCGGCACCTACCAGATCGTCATCGAGTACAGCGAGGAAGACGTCGGCCGCCTGGCCTTCGAGCATGCCGTCAAGCTGCTCAAGGCCGCGCTGGACGGCGGCGAGTTCGACGCCGACGCGGTGCTGGCCACACTGCGCGAGCTGGACGAAGACATCCGCCTCGGCCCCTCGACCGGCTCCATCGTCAACGCGGCGCTGGCGCGCGGCATCCCCTTCCGCCGCCTGACCCAGGGCAGCCTGGTGCAGTTCGGCTGGGGTGCCAAGCAGCGCCGCATCTGGGCCGCCGAGGTGGACGCAACCAGCGCCGTGAGCGAGTCCATCGCCCAGGACAAGGACCTCTGCAAGCGCCTGCTGCAGGCCGCCGGCGTGCCGGTGCCCACGGGCCGGCCGGTCGAGTCCGTGGACGACGCCTGGGAGGTCGCGCAGGACATCGGCCTGCCCGTCGTCGTCAAGCCGCAGGACGGCAATCAGGGCAAGGGCGTGACCGTCAACGTGACGACGCGCGAAGGCATCGAAGCGGCCTACAAGGCGGCCGACGAGATCGGCCATGTGATGGTCGAGAAGTTCTTGCCCGGCTCGGACTACCGCCTGCTCGTCATCGGCGACAAGCTCATCGCCGCCGCCCGCCGCGACCCGCCGCATGTCATTGGCGACGGCAAGCTCACGGTCAAGCAGCTGGTCGACAAGGTCAACGCCGACCCGCGCCGGGGCGACGGCCATGCCACCTCGCTGACCAAGATCCGCTTCGACGACATCGCCGTCGCGCGCCTGGTGCAGCAAGACCTGACGCCCGAGTCCGTGCCCGAGAAGGGCCAGCGCGTCATCCTGCGCAACAACGCCAACCTGTCCACCGGCGGCACCGCCACCGACGTGACGGACGACGTGCACCCCGAGGTGGCCGCCCGCGCCATCGCGGCGGCCCAGGTCGTCGGCCTGCATGTCTGCGGCGTGGACGTGGTGGCCGAGAGCGTGCTGCGGCCGCTGGAAGAGATCAGCGGCGGCATCGTCGAGGTGAACGCCGCGCCGGGCCTGCGCATGCACCTGTCGCCCAGCTACGGCAAGGGCCGCAATGTCGGCGAAGGCATCGTCGGCCACCTGTTCGGAACCGGCCCGAAGGCAGAGGACGGCCGCATCCCGGTCGTCGCCGTCACCGGCACGAATGGCAAGACGACGGTCACGCGCCTCATCGCCCACCTGTTCGCCAGCTGCGGCCTCAAGGTCGGCATGACCAACACCGACGGCGTCTACGTCGACGGCCGCCAGATCGACAGCGGCGACTGCTCCGGCCCCAAGAGTGCCCGCAACGTGCTGATGCACCCCGACGTGGAAGCCGCCGTGCTGGAGACCGCCCGCGGTGGCATCCTGCGCGAGGGCCTGGGCTTCGACCGCTGCCAGGTCGCCGTCGTCACCAACGTCGGTGCGGGCGACCACCTGGGCATGAACTTCCTGCACACCGCGGAAGACCTGGTCCTGGTCAAGCGCGTCATCGTGCAGAACGTGGCGCCCAACGGCTACGCGGTGCTGAACGCGACCGACCCGCTGACCGCGCAGATGTCCGCCATCTGCCCCGGCCAGGTCATCTACTTCGCCGCAGACCGCCACCACCCGGTGATGGCCACGCACCGCGCCCAGGGCAAGCGCTGCGTCTACGTGGACGGCGACCAGCTCGTCGCCGCGCAAGGCGTGTGGCGCGAAAGCATTCCGCTGCGCGAGATCCCGATCACGCGCGGCGGCCTGATCGGCTTCCAGGTCGAGAACGCGATGGCCTCGGTTGCCGCCGGCTGGGCCGTGGGCTTGGACTGGGACACCATCCGCCGTGGCGTGGCCAGCTTCGCCAACGACGCCGACAACGCGCCCGGCCGCTTCAACGTGATGGACTATCGCGGCGCCACCGTGATTGCCGACTACGGCCACAACGGCGACGCGATGAAGGCCCTCGTCGGCGCGGTCGCCGCGCTGCCGGCCAAGACGCGCAGCGTCGTCATCAGCGGCGCCGGTGACCGGCGTGACGAGGACATCCGCGTGCAGACCGAGATCCTTGGCGCCGCCTTCGACGAGGTCATCCTCTACGAAGACGCCTGCCAGCGCGGCCGCGCGGCCGGCGAGGTCGTGGCGCTGCTGCGCGCCGGGCTGGAAGGTGCTTCGCGCACCAAGCACATCGAGGAAATCATCGGCGAGTTCACCGCCATCGACCGCGCGCTGGCACGCCTGCAGCCAGGCGACCTTTGCCTGGTGCTGGTGGACCAGGTGGAAGAGGCGCTGGCCCATCTGGCCAGGCGCATCACGGAAGGCTGACCTAACAGCCCAGTTCAGCGTGCCAGGCGAGCGCCTGCGGCGGCAGCGGCCGCAGCGGCGCGGCGCGGTCCCAGGCGGCGCAGGCGGCGGGCTTGTCGGCCAGGTTGTAGGCGGCCTCGGCGGCGGTCAGCGCGTGGTCGGCGCTCCTGGGCTCGGCGTCCGACAGCGCCTGGAGCGCCACCGCAGCCGCCTTCATCGCCCTGGCGTCGCCGTCGACGCGCGCCAGCCGCAGCTCGCTCAAGGCCAGCGAGCGCCGGTTGCGCGCGTTGCCGGCCTTGGCCGTCTCGGCCGCCCAGTAGGCGCGCGTCTGCGCCAGCCAGGGCCTGGCTTCGGCGGCGGCGCCGGTCCGGCCCAGCGCCGTGCCCAGCGTCAACGCCCGGGCGCCGCGGTCGCCGGGCCAGCGCGGGTTGTCGGCGTCCTTCTCCAGCAGGCGCTGGGTCCAGCCCATGCTCTCGCGCATCGCCGTCAGTGCGTCGGCCGGATGGGCCAGTTGCAGCTCCAGCTCCGCCTGCATGAACAGCGTGGCCGCGAGGCTGGCCCAGAACTGCTGCTGCTCGGGGTGCATGGGCTGCACACGCCTCAGGTGCTCGACGTTCTCGCGGCGCGCCTCGGCAGCGCCGGCGTAGTCGCCTCGGCGCAGCCGCGACGACGCGATGGCGCCGGCGATGACGGACTGGGTCTGCCCCAGCTCGGCCTCCAGGCGCGTCTCCTCGGGCCGCAACGTGGCGTTGACGGCGGCGATCTCCGCCGTCATGCCCAATTGCGCCAGCGCGCCCACCCGCGCTGCCTCGTAGGCCTTCATGGCCTCGGCCGGCCGGTCCAGGCCCTGGCCGTTGTCGTCCAGCAGCAGGCCCAGGTTGAACTGCGACGCGGTGATGGCGCCCAGCAGCCGCAAACGGTCCACGCCGGGTGCCGCCAGCGTGTAGCCCTCCTCGGCCAGCTTCAGGCCCTGGCGCGTCAGCGTCGCGGCTTGCTCAAGCCGGCCCGCCTCCTGCTCGGCCGAAGCCATCACGTTGTAGGCCCGCGAGGCATAGGTCGCGAACAGCGCATTGCTTTTCTGCGTGGGCCAGGCGCGGGCCACCAGGTCCATGGCGGCCTGGGCATGGCGGCGGGCGTCGTCGGGCTTTTCCAGCGAGCCGGGGTAGCCGGGCATCAGCGCCTCGGCCATGCGCACCTGCACCTGGGCCATGTCGGCCACAACGGCGGTGTCGCCGCCCAGCGTGGGCAGCAGGCGCTCCAGCGCGGCGTGCGTGTCGCGCAGCAGGTCGAGCTTGATCTTCTGCCCGCCCGGCAGGTATTCCACGCTGTCGCCGAAGCCGAACACCAGGTCGTGCGTGACCCGCCTCACCTCGGCAAGCCGCTGCTCGGCCAGGCCTTGCGCCAGCCGCGCCTCGCGGGCCTGCCAGGTCGTCGCCGCCAGGCCGCCCAACAATGCCACCAGGCCGAGCGCGCCCAAGGCGCTGGCCAGGCGGTTGCGGGCCAGCAGCTTGGCCGTGCGGTAGCCCCAGGTGGGCGCGCGGGCGCTGACGGGGTAGCCGCCCAGATAGGCGCGCAGGTCGGCGGCCAGCGCGTCGACGCTGGCGTAGCGGCGCTCGGGCGCCTTCTCCAGCGCCTTCAGCACGATGTTGTCGAGGTCGCCTTGCAGCGTGCGCGCCTGGGCCAGCCACTGCGGGTTGCCCACGTYGTCGGGGCTGAGGCGGCTGGGGCGCGTGGGCTCGTCCTCCAGCACGCTGCGCGCGGCCTCCTGCGGCGTGGTGGCGTCGCGGCCGGTCGGGCGCACGCCGGTCAGCAGCAGGTAGAGCAGCACGCCCAGGCTGTAGATGTCGGTGGCCGTGCCGACCGGCTCGCCGCGCACCTGCTCGGGGCTGGCGTAGTTGGGCGTCATGGCGCTGGCCTGCGTCGCGTCCAGTTCGGCGCCGTCCGGCGCGATGGCCTTGGCGATGCCGAAGTCCAGCAGCTTGACGCGGCCCTGCGCGTCCACCAGCACATTGCCGGGCTTCAAGTCGCGGTGCACGAGCAGCTGGCGGTGCGCGAAGGCGACGGCGTCGCAGAGCTGCAGCATCAGCGCGATGCGGCCCTCGACCGGCAGGCCGCGCGCGGCCTCGTCCAGCGGCTGGCCGTCGACGAACTCCATGACGAAATAGGGCTGGCCCTCGGGCGTCATGCCCGCGTCCATCAGATGCGCAATGTGCGGGTGGTTGACGCGCGCCAGCAGCCGGCGCTCCTGCTCGAAGCGCGCCAGCCAGCCGGCGCCGCGCCCCTTGCCGCCATCAGGCAACAGCTTGATGGCGGCCCGCCCCTCGTAAGTGCCGTCGGCGCGCTGCGCTTCGTAGACCTCGCCCATGCCGCCCGTGCCCACCAGCCGCACCAGCAGCCAGGCGCCCAGGCGGCGGCCGGTCCAGTCGTCGCCCGGCACAGCCGCGGCCTCGGCGAGGAAGCCGCCGGTGGCCTCGTCGTGATGCAGCAGCAGGCTGCGCAGCTCGGCCAGCAGTTCGGGCGGCGGCGCGGCCTCGGCAATGTGCGGCTCGCGCTCGGCGGGCGGCAGGTCCAGCACCGCATCGAACACCGCCTTCACGCGGCGCCAGGACTCTTCAGGCTTGCTCATGCCGCAGTGTCCCGGCCTCAACGCTCGTTGACCATGCGGGCAATCAGCATCGCGTGCGTCTGCATCAGGTTGGCGCCGATGCGCTCGTTGTAGCGCTGCGGGTCGGTGACGACCTCGTACTTCTCGCTGGAGCTGCTGTCCTTGGAGCCGATGGCCATGCGCAGCAGGCCCACGGCGACGGCGCCGGCGATGTCGCCGGTCGTGGCGGCCTCCTTGCGCATCTCGGTGAACGCGGCCGGGTCCAGCAGCAGCGGCGCCTTGGCGCTGATGAGGGAGCCGTCAGGCCCGGCGAACACCTGCATGCGCGCCTGCGTCAGGATGGGGTGGGCCTTGGCGCTGACCGAAGCGGTGCTGCTGAGGCGGCCGAAGAAGCCCTTGTTGTCGTTCGTCAGGCCGGCGAAGTGCAGGCGCATCGCCACCTCCAGCAGCGCGGCGCCGCCCAGCTCCTGTTGCAGCGTGACGTTGTCCATTGCCTCGGAGACGGCCGAGATGCCGGCGCTGAAGCCGGCCAGCGCCGCCAGCGGCCCCTTGCCCTGGTTGGCCATCATGCGATTGCCGCCGTACAGCGCCATGCCTGCGGGTGCAACGGTGATGCTGGTGTCGGCCCGGTGCGGCAGCGGCATGCCGCCGGCCACGAGCTTGTTCCATGTCGGCGCGGCAGCCAGCTGCTGGGGCGTCAGCACCTCCAGCCCTTGCGCCTGCAGCGCCTGCACGAAGCTGGCGTAGAGCTGGTCGGTCAGCGCCTGGAACTCCGGCTCGGCCACGCCGACGAGGCGGTAGTAGCCCGTCACGCTGGCGCGGCCGGCGGCGGCAAAGCCGGAGGTCTCGGCGCGGACGTTGTCGCTGGTGACGAACTCGATGCTGAACTGCGGCACGGCGACGCGCTTCAGGCCCTTCAGCGCCTTGACGTTGGTGACCTCGACAAGGCTGGCGGCGGCCTGGGCCAGGTCGAAGGGCTGGGGTAGCAGCACCGGCGTGGGCTCTTTGGCCAAGGCGGGTTGCAGCAGGCCACCGCACAGCGCGGCGAGGATGAGGAATCGGCGGGACATGAAGGGCTCCTGGGAGTGAGCCCGGCAGAAACGTCGGGCCTCATTCCCTACACGCAGCAGGTCGGCGCCAAAAGGACCACGCATGCAAGAATTTCTGCATGACGCCACCCGCCCCGCCGTCCGACGCGCTGAACCAGAGCCTCTACGACGAACTGCACCGCTGCGCCAGCGCGCAGATGCGCAAGGAGCACGCCGGCCACACGCTGAGCGCCACGGCGCTGACCCACGAGGCCTGGCTGCGCATGGCCGAGCAGACGCGCACCGAGTGGCAGAGCCGCAGCCATTTCCTGGGCGTGGCGGCGCTGATGATGCGGCGCATCCTCGTCAACCATGCGCTGGCCAAGCAGGCCGCCAAGCGCGAGGCCATGCTGGTGCCGCTGACGCTGACCGAGGCCCAGCAGGTGGCCGGTGGCGCGGATGCCGACGTGCTGCGCGTGCACGAGGCCTTGCTGGCCTTCGAGCAGCAGGACGCGCGCGCCGCCAAGGTCGTCGAGCTGAAGTTCTTCGGCGGGTTGGAGCTGGAGGAGATTGCCGAGGTGATGGACCTCAGCCGCACGACCGTCAAGCGCGACTGGGCGCTCGCGCGGGCCTGGCTGCACCGCGAGCTGGCGGGCTAGCGGTAGCGCGCCATCAGCCGCGCCAGCTCGCCTTCGTTCACCAGGCCCTGGATGGCCGCGTTCAGCGCCGGCAACCGCACCGGGCTGCTTGGCGACAGCGCGCACTGCGCCAGCACCTCCGACACCACCAGCGGCGGGTGCAGAGCCAGCTTGAAGTGCCCGATGCGTTGCTGGTACTCCAGCACGCGCCGGCCGGTCAGCGCGTGCTGCACGCGGCCGAGCTCAAGCTTTTGCAGATTGACCACCGCATCGGGCGCATCCTCGCGCACAAAGCCACCACGCAACGCCTCGGCCATCTCGGGGTAGACATAGCCGCGCACCGTACCCACCGGCTGGCCGGCCAGCGCCGTCAAGCCGGCCGGCGCCGGTGCCGCTGCGCTGGTGATGAGCAAGGCCTGGTCGGGGATGAAGGGCCGGCTCCACGCAAACGCGCCGGGCAGCCAGTCGCTCTGGTAGTCACACAGCAGGTCACCCTCGCCGCGCTGCAGCGCCTCGGCCAGCCGCTTGCGCGGCGTGGGCCTGGCCACCAGCTCGCGGCCCAGGCGGCGCGCCAGGGCCCGGCCGATATCCAGGTTCAGGCCTTCGACGACACGGTTGGCCTCGATGCGGGCATGCGGCATCAGCGCGCTGGTCTCCACCAGCATCACCAGCGGCCGGGCCGGCTCGGCAGCCACGAGCGGACACAGCAGCAGCGCCGACGCGCCGCCCAGCATCCACCGCCTCCAATGACGCCACATCCTGCCCATGGGGCCGCATCATGCCGCGCCGCGCTACCTGGATCTGCTGTCGAACGGCGCGACCTTGCGAAATGTCCGGGCTAGACTGGCCCGATGAAGTCCCGCCTGTTGCTCGCTGCCCTGGCCATTGCGCTCGCCACCCCGCTGGCGCAGGCGCAGGCGCAGACCCCGCCCAGCACCGTCGTCCCGGGCACCGCTCCCATCCCGGCCGACGACAAGCTCTACCAGGAGCTGGGCGGCCGCGAGAACATCCAGCGCTTCACCAACGACTTCTACGAGCGCCTGCTGAAAGACGCGCGCCTCGCGCCCTTCTTCGACGGCATCAACCAGAAGCACTTGAAGGGCGTGCTGGCGGACTACTTCTGCGTCGTCGCCGGCGGGCCTTGCGTGTACGACGGCGTGGGCATGAAGGACTCGCATGCCCACCTGGGCATCACCAAGGCTGACTTCAACCGGCTGGTCGAACACCTGCAAGCCGCGATGGACGCCGCCGGCCTGCCCTTCGCGACGCAGAACCGGCTGCTGGCGCGGCTGGCGTTCTCCCACCGTGACATCGTCACGAAATGAGCCGGCCCCCTCACCACCGTGACGGCGGCTTCCAGAACAACCACGGCGACTTCGAGCCCAAATCACTGGCCGATGTGCTGCGCTGGCGCTGGACCGCCTCGCGGCTGGGCCTGCCGAAGCGGCCGGTAGCGCCCATCCCGACGCAGCCGGCGGACCTGGCCTTGATTCGCAGCAACACCGAACCGGCAGTGACCTGGATAGGCCACGCGACGGTGCTGGCGCGGCTCGGCGGGTTGAATGTGCTGACCGACCCGATCTTTTCCGAGCGCGCCTCGCCGTTCTCGTTCGCCGGGCCGAAGCGCGAGCAGCCGCCCGGCGTCGCACTGGCCGAGCTGCCGCACATCGACGCCGTCGTCGTCTCGCACAACCACTACGACCACCTCGACCTGGCCTCCTGCCGCACGCTCGCCGCGCAGGTCGGCGGCAGCCCGCTGTTCGTCGTGCCGCTGGGGCTGAAGGCATGGTTCCAAGCGCGCGGCATCCAGCGAGTTGTCGAGCTGGACTGGTGGCAGGCCGAAACGCTGGACGGCGCGGAGATCGTCCTCGTGCCGGCCCAGCACTGGTCGGCGCGCGGCCTGAACGACCGCATGAAGACGCTGTGGGGCGGCTTCGCCGTGTTCGCGCCAGACTGCCAGCTCTTCTTCGCTGGCGACACCGGCTACTCGCGCGACTTCGCCGACATCCGCGAGCGCTTCGCCGAACGCCAACAGGACGGCGGCTTCGACATCGCGCTGATTCCCATCGGCGCCTACGAGCCGCGCTGGTTCATGCAGTCCCAGCACATCAACGTGGAAGAGGCGCTGAAGATCCACGCCGACCTCGGCGCGAAGCGGTCGCTGGGCGTGCACTGGGGCACCTTCGAGCTGACCGACGAGGCGCTGGACGAGCCGCCGCGCCAGCTGGTCCGCCAGCGCGCCGAACTGGGCCTGGCGGAAGAGGCCTTCTTCACGCTGGCCATCGGCGAGACGCGCCGCCTGCCGCCGCGCAACAGTTCTTGACGCAGCCTAGATCCGGCAGTTGGGCGCGCCCGAGGGGCTGGCGAGGCGGGTCACTGGCAAGGCACGACGACGCAGTGGGCCCCTGCCCACAAGGAGAAGCAACGCCGCCAGCGGCCCGAAGCGCCAGACCAGCGGGTGTGCAGCGCTGGTCACCGGAGTGGTGAACGTCGCGCAATGCTCAGCGTGTTGGCGCATCGAGACATTCGCTGAGTAGCGAGCGGTCAACTGCCGGATCTAGGCTCATCGGCAAGCCTGCCGACACCCCCACAGGTGGCCGGCGGTTAGGCTCGCCCATGTTCAGCCGCATCCGCCTCCACCTGCGCCAGCTCGGCCCCGGCCTCATCACCGGCGCTGCGGACGACGACCCCAGCGGCATCGCCACCTACTCCCAGGCCGGCGCGCAGTTCGGCTATTCGATGCTGTGGAGCCTGGTCTTCACGCTGCCGCTGATGACGGCCATCCAGGTCGTCAGCGCGCGCATCGGCTACGTCACGGGCCAGGGCCTGGCCGCCAACTTCAAGCGTGCCTTCCCGCGCCCGGTGCTGCTGGCCCTCGTCGGCCTGCTGCTGGTGGCCAACACGCTGAACATCGCTGCCGACATCGCCGCCATGGCCGAGGCGCTGCGCCTGCTGGTGGGCGGCTCGGCCCATGTCTACGCTCTCGGCTTCGGCCTGGCCTGCGCGGTGATGCAGGTCTTCCTGCCGTATCACGCCTATGTGCGCTGGCTCAAATGGCTGACGCTGGCGCTGCTGGCCTATGTCGGCGTCGTGCTCGTGCTGGGCCTGGACTGGGGCGACGTGCTGATGCGCACCGTGCACCCCGACATCCACTGGAACCGCGACACGCTGCTGATGCTGGTGGCCGTGTTCGGCACGACGATCAGCCCCTACCTGTTCTTCTGGCAGGCCAGCCAGGAGGTGGAAGACGCCGCCGCCGGCCCGGGCGAGCCGCACACGCCGCAGGAGGTCAAGAAGCATCTGCGCCGCATCAAGATCGACACCAACATCGGCATGGGCTTCTCCAACCTCATCGCCTTCTTCATCATGCTGTCCACCGCCGCCACGCTGCATGCGGCCGGCGTGACAGACATCCAGACCTCGGCCCAGGCCGTGGAAGCGCTGCGGCCCGTGGCCGGCGAACATGCGGCGCTGCTGTTCGCGCTGGGCATCATCGGCACCGGGCTGCTGGCGGTGCCGGTACTGGCGGGCTCGGCGGCCTATGCGGTGGCCGAGGTGGCGGGCTGGCGCGGCTCGCTCAGCCTCAAGCTGGAGCGCGGCGAGGGCCGCGGCTTCTACGGCGTCATTGCCACGGCCACGTTGGGCGGCGTGGCGCTGTGCTTCACGCCGCTAGACCCGGTCAAGGAGCTGTTCTGGTCGGCCGTGTTCAACGGCGTCACGGCCGTGCCCATCATGGTGGCGATGATGGTGCTGGCCTCGCGACCGGCCATCATGGATGGCCACGCCATCGGCAAGCGGCTGCGCGTGATGGGCTGGCTGGCCACGGCCGTCATGGCGTTCACGGTGCTGGCGCTTGCGCTGAGCTGAGTTCGGCGCCTGCATGGCGCAGCACCTCGCGAGACGAGTGCAGGGCCAGGCTGGCCATCGCCACGGCAACGAGCAGGTCGGGCCAGGCCTGGCCGGTGAACGCAACGGCACCCGCTGCGCCCAGCACGGCGATGTTGCCCAGCGCATCGTTGCGGCTGCACAGCCAGACGGCGCGCATGTTGGCGTCGCCTTCGCGCCAGGCGTAGAGCATGACCGCCACGCCCACATTGGCCAGCAGCGCCAGCGTGCCGACTATACCCATGGTCTCGGCCTGCGGCGGCGCGCCGTTCAGCACGGCCCAGGCCGCACGGGCCAGCACACCCACGCCGAAGATCGCCATCGCCCAGCCCTTGACCCAGGCCATCCGCGCCCGCCACAGCAGGCCGGCCGACAGCACGGCCAGCGAGGCGCCGTAATTGGCCGCGTCGCCGATGAAGTCCAGCGCGTCGGCCCACAGGGACAACGAGCCGGCCCGCCAGCCCCAGGTGATCTCGACCACGGCCATCGCCGCGTTGATGAGCAGCGCCGCCCACAGCACGCGGCGGTAGGCAGGCGAGTTGCCGGGGCTGGGTTCGTCGTGGTGATGGTGGCAGGCGTGGCTCATGGACAAAGACCTTGGTTGGAAACTGCGGCCATTTCAAACCCTGGAGCCACACCAGAGTCAACCTCAAAATGCAAGCATGCGCATCGGGGAACTCAGCCGCCTGACTGGAACGCCAGTCGACACCATCCGCCACTATGAGCGCGAAGGCCTGCTGCCGCCGCCGCCGCGCACGGACGCCGGTTACCGCGTCTACCGCCCGGCGGACGCCGAACGCCTGCACTTCATCCGCCGCTGCCGGTCGCTGGACATGAACCTCGCCGAAGTGCGCGCGCTGCTAGCACTGCAAGGCGGCGAGCATGCTGGCGAGGCGCATGCCTTGCTGGACGCGCACATCGGCCACGTCAGCGCGCGCATCGCGGCGTTGCAGGAACTGGAGAAGGAGCTGCTGGCGTTGCGGGCGCGCTGCCAGGGCGACGAGCCGGCCTGCGCGATTCTTGAAAGCCTGGCCGAGCCAGGTGCCGAACTGCCGCCCAAGAGCCACATTGGTCATAGTCACTAAAACCGAGCGGCCTGGCAGGCCCAAAATGCGGCCCCACCAATAGGGAGGCTGAGGATGAGATTGCTTTGCGTAGTGCTCACAACGTTGTTGAGCCAACACGCCGCTGCTGCTGCGTTTGACTGCTTCACGGTGATCGATCCACGAGGTGACGTCGTCTACAAGTCAAACCGCAACCCGATCGATTTGTCGAAGAACATCTCCGACGCCATGGCTGCCGCCTTTCCAGGTCACCACCTGATCTGGACGCAGACCGAGGCCGCCTGTACGGGCGTTGATCGACTACCGGAGCGCAGGGATTCATCCCCGGTCAATGCGTCAGCCACACCGAACAGCAACGCGCGGGCAGAGAGCACGCCAGGTGCGGCTGTGCGCGGCCATGCCCGAAGCGGTGCCAGACGTGCTCGGTAGGCGTCAGTCCGGCTGGCGCAGCAGGTAGTTGAAGCTGAAGGACACGCGGTCCGAGTCGGTCAGGTTCGCCGCGACGCGGTGGAAGACCTCGGAGCGGAACAGCACCAGCCGCCCGACGGCCGGCGCGATGACCTCGGGCTCGAATAGCTTGGTGTGCATGTCCACCGGCATGATGGACAGATCGCCATCCCGGCCATTGGTGCGGAAGTAGAAGGCGCCGCTGACCGGCAGGCCGACGGCCTCGCGCTCGTGGCTGTGGCGCTCCTGGTAGCCGTAGCGCGTCGTCACGTTGATCCAGCTCTGCGAGTAGGCCTCGTCGAACACCCAGCCCGCCGACTCGCGCGTGCGGGCCACGAACGCCAGGATGCTGGCCTCGACGAATTCGCGCAGCCGGTGCAGGCCAGCTGCTACGAAGAGGTGCTGCTCGGCGCCGAAGGACGAGTAGACGTGGTCGCCCCAGGCAGGAGCGAGCAGGGACTTGATCTGGGCCTCGTGGGCCAGTACCTCCGCCTCGATCTGGGCAAAAGTGGCGTCGTCGGCCTGGCTGACCGCGACGACGGTCGGGAACAGGACCTTGATGTCCATCGGCAGTTCAGCCGCTCAGCCGACCCTGCAGACCTTCAGCATGTTCGTGCCGCCCGGGTAGCCCATCGGCTCGCCGCAGGTGATGGCATAGGTGTCGCCCGGGCGCAGCACGCCGCGGTCGACGAGGATCTTCTCGGCGGCGGCCAGGGCCTGGTCGCGGTCCTGGAACTGGGGCATCAGCAGCGGCGTGACGTTGCGGTACAGCGCCATGCGGCGCTGGCTGATGACCTGGGTCGTCAGGCCGAAGATGGGCACATTGATGCGGTGGCGGCTCATCCACAGCGCCGTGGAGCCGGACTCGGTCAGCGCCAGGATGGCCTTGCAGCCGAGGTGGTGCGCCGTGAACAGCGCGCCCATGGCGATGGACTGGTCGATGCGGCCGAACTGGCGGCCGGCGAAGTCGGTGTCCAGCGTCACTTCTTCAGCGCGCTCGGCCTCCAGCGAGATGTTGGCCATCTGCTCGACGGTCTCGATGGGGAACTTGCCGGCGGCCGTTTCGGCGGACAGCATGACGGCGTCGGTGCCGTCCAGCACGGCGTTGGCCACGTCGCTGACCTCGGCGCGCGTGGGCACCGGGTTGACGATCATGGACTCCATCATCTGCGTGGCGGTGATGGACACCTTGTCCAGCGCTCGGGCCATCTTGATCATGCGCTTTTGCAGCGCCGGCACGGCCGCGTTGCCGACCTCAACGGCCAGATCGCCGCGCGCCACCATGATGCCGTCGCTGGCCTTCAGGATGGCTTCCAGGTGGGGGATGGCCTCGTAGCGCTCGATCTTGGCGATCATGGCCGGCTTGTGGCGATAGGGCTCGCCGGCCACGTTGGCCAGCTGGCGCGCCATCTCCATGTCGGTGGCGTTCTTGGGGAAGCTTACGGCCAGGTATTCGCACTGGAAGGACATCGCGGTCTTGATGTCCTCCATGTCCTTGCCCGTCAGCGCCGGGGCCGTGAGGCCGCCGCCCTGCTTGTTGATGCCCTTGTTGTTGGACAGCTCACCGCCGAGCTTGACGACGGTGTGCACCTGCGCGCCGCGCACGTGCTCGACGATCAGCACCAGCAGGCCGTCGTTGAGCAGCAGCGTGTCGCCGGGCTTCACGTCGCGCGGCAGTTCCTTGTAGTCGAGGCTGGCGATGTCCTGGTTGCCCAGCTCGGTGCGGTCGGCGTCGAGGATGAACTTGTTGCCGGGGATCAGCTCGATCTTGCCGCCGTCGAATTTGCCGACGCGGATCTTGGGGCCTTGCAGGTCGGCCATGATGGCCACCGACTTGCCGACGCGCTCGGCCGCCGCGCGAACCATGGTTGCGCGATCAATGTGGTCCTGGGCCTTGCCGTGAGAGAAGTTCAGCCGCACCACGTCGACACCGGCGCGGATCATCTGCTCCAGCACCTCCGGCGTGTTGGAAGCAGGGCCGAGGGTGGCGACGATCTTGGTAGCGCGGGTCATGGCTTGTCTCAACTTTCTTGGGGGCGCGGAATTATGGTCCGCTGAAGCCCCCAGAAGTTTCGCCGCATTTCAGTGCGCGGCGGGTCGCAAGACCTTCTCGAAGAAAACACTCAGCGGGTCGACCGCGTAGCCACCGAAGGGCGGGCATTCGACGTAGCCGAGGCGCTTGTACAGGCCCAGGGCCTCGGGCTGGTGGATGCCCGTCTCCAGCCGTGCGAGGTGCACGCCGCGGTCCATCAGCTCGGCTTCGAGCTGCGCCATGATCTGCTTGGCGCCGCCTCGGCCGCGCGCGCTGTCGAGCACGAAAACGCGCTTGATCTCCCCGTAGGCTGGCTCGCCCTCGGGCGCATGAAACTTGACGCCGCCACAGCCCACCAGCACCTCGCCCAGCCACAGCCCCCAGAACGCGCCGTTAGGCGGGCGCAGGCCGTCGGCGGGCTCGAAATGGTTGCTCTCGCTCGGGTAGAGGGCGCTCATCAAGGCCTCGGACTGGGCCATCAGCGCTTGCGCATCGCGGTGGCCAGGGTCCAGCGGGGCGAGGCGGGTGGGCAGGTCGGCAGTCATGTGGTTTGCTACCAGTTACAGAGAAGGCACGGTCATCGCCAGCAGATATCGCGCGGCACCGGCGCCCGGGTTGGCGAAGACGCTTCGGCCCAGACAGCGGAAGCTGATCGAGTCGCCAGCCTCCAGCGTGAAGACCTGGCTCTGCAGCGTCAGGCTCAGCTGGCCGTCGAGCAGGCAGAGGTGGTGCTCCAGCCGCGCGACGGTGGGCTCGTCGTAGGCCAGCTCGGCGCCGGGCGCGAGGCGGGCCTCGATGACCTCGGTGGCGAAGCCGGCCAGCGGCGGGCAGCGCATCAGGCGCTCGAAGCCGCTTTGCTGGTCGTGCCAGCGCGGTTGGTCGGCCGCACGCAGCAGGCGCACCGGCAGGGCCTCGGCGTCGGCCAGCAAGCGGCTCAGCGGCAGGCCGTGGGCGCGGGCCAGGCGGGACAGCAGCGTGGCGGTCGGGCTGGTCTCGGCGCGCTCCAGCCGGGAGAGCGTGGCGCGGCTGACGCCGCTGCGCGTGGCCAGTTCGTCCAGCGACCAGCCCGCCGCCAGGCGCAGTGAAGCCAGGCGCTCGGCGAGCTGCGCTTCGAACCGGCCCTCTTCGCTCAATTCAGAGAATTCTTCTCTCATGTGGGAATATGCTAGCCGAAATGCAGGACAGCCACACCGCCCCTTTGCTCGCCGCGCTGGCCGTCGTGCTGACCTGGGGCATGAACTTCCCGCTGCAGAAGGCGTTGTTCGGCGAGGTCGGACCGGTGGGCTTTCTGGGCCTGCGCTATCTGCTCGTGCCCTTCTGCGCGCTGGCGCTGCTGTGCTGGCGCTTCGGTCTGCGCTGGCCCAGGCTGGACCGCAGCGAGGTGGGGCCGCTGGTGCGGCTGACGCTGATCGGCCAAGGCCTGCACCTGCTGCTGTCGGCCTACGGCATGCAGGGCTCGACGGCCTTCAGCGCCAGCGTGCTGCTGGCCTGCGGGCCGGTGTTCACGCTGCTGATCCTGCGTGCCACAGGCGTCGAACGACTCTCGCGCGGCCAGGTTGCCGGGGTCGTCATGGCAGCGACCGGCGCGCTGGTCTTCACGTCCGACAAGCTGCTGGCCGCCGACTGGCATGCCGGCCTGGGCGACCTGACTCTGCTGGCCGCCGCCGCGTTGTTCAGCTATTACACCGTCGCCAGCAAGCCGCTGATCCAGCACCATGGCGGCGTGACGGTGCTGGGCTATGGCGGCCTGATCTGCACGCTGCCCATGCTGCTCTGGTGCGCCCCGTCGCTCGCCGCGCTCGATTGGTCGGCGCAACCGGCCTGGGTCTGGACGGGCACCGCCTGGCAGGTCGCCGGCGGCGGTTTCATCGGCTGGCTGGCCTGGGGCTGGGCCAATGAGAAACGCGGCGTGGCGCGCACCGCGCCGCTGATCTACCTGATGCCGCTGATCGCCGGCCTCACTGCGTGGGCCTGGGGCGGCGAGCAGTTCACCGCCCACAAGCTGCTGGGCGCCGGCGTGATCCTCGCCGGCGTCGCTCTCGCCCAGTTCAGTCCCGGCTCTGCTTCGCCTCCAGCACGTCAGCCACCGCCAGAGCCGTCATGTTGACGATGCGGCGCACCGTGGCCGACGGCGTCAGGATGTGCACCGGCGCGGCAGCGCCCAGCAGGATGGGCCCGATGGTCACGCCCTGGCTGGCGCTGATCTTCAGCACGTTGAAGAGGATGTTGGCGGCGTCCAGCGTCGGCAGCACGAGCAGGTTGGCTGCGCCGGTGAGCTTGCTGTCGGGCAGGAAGGCCTGGCGCACGCTCTCGGACAGCGCCGCGTCACCGTGCATCTCGCCGTCGCACTCCACCTCGGGGTGGGCCGCCGAGAACAGCTGGTAGGCGCGGCGCATCTTCACGGCCGACGGGCGCGTGCTGGAGCCGAACATCGAGTGGCTCACAAACGCAAGCTTGGGCGGCAGGCCGAAACGGCGCAGCTCGTCGGCGGCCATGGCGGCGATGTCGGCCAGCTCTTCGGCGCTCGGGTCGTCATTGACGAAGGTGTCGGTGATGAACAGCGTCATCTTGTCCAGCATCAGCGCGTTCATCGCCGCGAACTGGCGCGCACCCGGGCGCAGTCCGACGAGCTCGCGCACCTGCTCCAGGTGGCGGTCGAAGCGGCCGACCATGCCGCAGATCATGGCGTCTGCATCGCCCAGCTCGATGGCCAGCGCGCCGATGGCGGTGTTGGAGCGCCGGACGGCCGACTTGGCCATCTCGGGCGTCACGCCATTGCGCTTCATGCGCGCGTGGTACGCCTCCCAGTAGAGGCGGAAGCGCGGGTCTTCCTCGGGGTCGATGACGGCCACGTCGTCGCCCAGCTTCAGGCGCAGGCCGGCGCGCTGGATGCGCGCTTCGAGCACGGCGGGGCGGCCGATCAGCGTCGGCTTGGCGATGCCTTCGTCCAGCGCCACCTGCACGGCGCGCAGCACGCGCTCGTCCTCGCCCTCGGCGTAGATGACGCGGGCGGGCGCGGCCTTGGCGGCGGAGAACACCGGGCGCATGAACATGCCGGTCTGGTAGACGAAGCGCTCCAGCGATTGGCGGTAGTGCACGAGATCGGCGATGGGCCGCGTGGCGACACCATCGGCTGCCGCTGCCGCCGCGACGGCGGGCGCGATGCGCAGGATGAGGCGGGCGTCGAAGGGCTTGGGGATCAGGTACTCCGGCCCGAACGCCAACTCCTGGCCGGCATAAGCGGCTGCCACTTCATCCGACGTCTCCGCTTTCGCTAGCGCCGCGATCTCACGCACGCAGGCCAGCTTCATGCCTTCGGTGATCTTGCTCGCGCCGCAGTCCAGCGCGCCACGGAAGATGTAGGGGAAGCACAGGACGTTGTTGACCTGGTTGGGGTAGTCGCTGCGGCCGGTGGCCACGATGCAGTCCGGCCGCACGGCCTTGGCCAGCTCGGGGCGGATCTCCGGCTCGGGGTTGGCCAGCGCCAGGATGATGGGCTGCGTGCCCATGGTCTTGACCATCTCGGCCGTCAGCACGCCGGCCGCCGAGCAGCCGAGGAAGACGTCCGCGCCGTCGACCACATCGGCCAGCGTGCGCGCCTTCGTCAGCTGGCAGTAGCGCTGCTTGGACTCGTCCAGCTTGCCCGCCTTGGCGTCCTCACGTTCGCTCTGGATGACGCCGCGCGAGTCGCAGACAAAGACGTTCTCGCGCTTCACGCCCAGGCCCACCATGACGTCCAGGCAGGCGATGGCCGCGGCGCCCGCGCCGGACACGGCCACCTTGACCTTGCCAATGTCCTTGCCCACCAGCTCCAGCCCGTTCAGCAGCGCGGCCGACGAGATGATGGCCGTGCCGTGCTGGTCATCATGGAACACCGGGATGTTCATGCGCTTGGACAGCTCGCGCTCGATGTAGAAGCACTCGGGCGCCTTGATGTCCTCGAGGTTGATGCCGCCCAGCGTCGGCTCCATCGCGGCAATGATGTCGATCAGCTTGTCCGGGTCGCGCTCGGCCAGCTCGATGTCGAAGACGTCGATGCCGGCGAACTTCTTGAACAGGCAGCCCTTGCCTTCCATGACAGGCTTGGCCGCCAGCGGGCCGATGTCGCCCAGGCCCAGCACGGCGGTGCCGTTGGTGATGACGCCGACCAGGTTGCCGCGCGACGTGTACTCGACCGCCAGCGACGGGTCGCGCTCGATGTCCAGGCACGGGTAGGCCACCCCCGGCGAGTAGGCCAGCGACAGGTCGCGCTGGTTGCTGAGCGCCTTGGTCGGCGTGACCGAAATCTTGCCGCGCGTCGGGCTGCGGTGGTACTCAAGAGCGGCATCGCGCAGCGCGGCTTCGGCGGGCGACAAGGGTGCGTTGTTCTTTTCCATGACAGCGGGTCTCGCGGAGGGGAACCCATGAGGTTACGCCGGGTTTCACCCGCTGCCGATGCAGGTTTTTTGGCGATCCATGCCGAAGGCGATATCACCCGGGCAACAAAAAACCCGGCCATCGGCCGGGCTTCGTTCCGAGGTGGGCTCGCTTAATCGGCTGCGCGCTTGCTCAGGATCTCGAACGCCGGCAGCGTCTTGCCTTCCAGCACTTCCAGGAAGGCGCCGCCGCCGGTGGAGATGTAGCCGACATCCTTTTCGATGCCGTACTTGGCGATGGCCGCCAGCGTGTCGCCGCCACCGGCAATGCTGAAAGCGCTGCTGTCGGCGATGGCGCGAGCAATCGCTTCGGTGCCGTGCGAGAAGGCGTCGAACTCGAACACGCCGACCGGGCCGTTCCAGACGATGGTGCCGGCGGACTTGAGCTGTTCGGCCAGGATGGCCGACGTCTTGGGGCCGATGTCGAGGATGAGGTCGTCGGCGGCGACGTCATCGGCCGCCTTGACGGTGGCCACGGCGTCGGCCGAGAAGCTCTTGGCGCAGACCACGTCCACGGGGATGGGCACGGCCGCGCCGCGCGCCTTCATCGACTCGATGACGGCCTTGGCCTGGTCGACGAGGTCGGGCTCGGCCAGCGACTTGCCGATCTTCAGCCCGGCCGCCAGCATGAAGGTGTTGGCGATGCCGCCGCCGACGATGAGGCCGTCGACATTGGCGGACAGCGACTTCAGGATGGTCAGCTTGGTCGAGACCTTGGAGCCGGCGACGATGGCCACCAGCGGGCGCTTCGGGCTAGCCAGCGCCTTGGTGATGGCGTCGATCTCGGCCGCCAGCAGCGGGCCGGCGCAGGCGATGGGCGCGAACTGGGCGATGCCATAGGTTGTGCCCTCGGCGCGGTGGGCGGTGCCGAAGGCGTCGTTGACGAAGATGTCGCACAGGGCTGCCATCTTGCTGGCCAGCTCTTCGTTGTTCTTCTTCTCGCCCTTGTTCAGGCGGCAGTTCTCCAGCATGACCAGCTGGCCCGGCGCGACCTGCACGCCGTCCACCCAGTTGGCGACGACGGGGATCTCACGGCCCATCAGCTCGCCCATGCGCGCGGCCACCGGAGCCAGCGAATCCTCGGGCTTGAACTCGCCCTCGGTCGGGCGGCCCAGGTGTGACGTGACCATGACGGCGGCACCGGCCTTCAGCGCCGCCTCGATGGCCGGGATGGACGCGCGGATGCGGGTGTCCTCGGTGATCTTGCCGCTGTCGTCCTGCGGCACGTTGAGGTCGGCGCGGATGAAGACGCGCTGGCCGGACACCTTGCCGGCGGCGATCAGGTCGGAGAAGCGGATGACGTTCATGGTGTGCGGGCAGTGAGTAGAAAAACTGCCGGCATTCTCTCCGCCCCGGGTTCCAGCGCGGTTACCAGCCGAGGCCGAGCTTCAAGGGCAGCATGACGGCCATGCCGACGAGGATGGTGCCGAGCACACCGGGGCGCCAGAAGTAGTAGGCCGTGGCGGCCAGCGCGGCAGGCCAGCGGGCGTCCTGCCAGGTCGTGATGACGTGGCCCTGCGTCATGAAGATCTCGGGCGCCACCACCGCAACGAGCGCGGCCAGCGGCGCGACCTTCAGCAGCTCGCGCAGCCAGTCGGGAATGGGCAGCGGCCGATTGCTGATCATGAAGAAGCTGCGCGTGACGACGCTGATCGCGGCCAGGCCGACGAGGGCCACCCAGGTGATGGCTTCACTCATGGCGGGCCTTGCGTGCGTCCAGCCACCAGCCGACGGCGCCCGCCGCGACGATGGCGCACAGGATGTTGAGCTTGAGTGGCAGCGAGTAGGTCGCGATCGACACGGCGCCGGCCATCACTGCCACCCACCACAGCATGCGCTCTGTCAGCAGGGCATAGGACAGCCCCAGCAACGCCAGCACGCCGGCGAAGCCGATGCCCCAGTGCGTCGGGATGCGGTCGGCCAGCAGGATGCCGGTGAAGGAGCAGACCTGCCAGGTCGGCCAGTTCACGGCCACGCCGCCCCAGAAGTAGCGCTGCTGGCCGGGCTGCGGCACCGGGTCGGGGTAGCGCTTCACGAAGTAGACGAAGTTCAGGTCGGCCGACAGGTAGCCGCTCAGCAGGCGGCGCCAGCGCGGCAGGTGCGCCCAGTAGCTGCGCCACTGCGCGCTGAAGATGACGAAGCGCAGGTTCACGCAGAAGGCCGTGGCCAACAGCACCCACAGCGGCGCACCGGAGGCGATCAGCGGCAGGGCCGTCAGCTGCGCGCTGCCGGCAAACACCAGCAGCGACATGCCACAAGCCAGCGGGATGCTGAGGCCGCTCTTGACCATCGTCACGCCGGTCACCAGGCCCCAGGCGGCCAGGCCCAGCGAAGGCGAGGCCATGTCACGCGCGCCGCTGCGGAAATCGGCGTCGGCCGTCAGCGCGCGCAGTTTGTCTATCAACTGCATCCCGCCATTGTCGGCGGGAGGCGAATCACTTCTCGATGCGCCGGACTTTGCCGCTGCCGGCAATCGACGAAGTGATCTCCGGCGAGCCGGCGTACTTCACGTCGCCCGAGCCGGCGATGGAGACATGGAGCTTCTTGCTCGCGTTGACCTGCGCGTCGCCGCTGCCGGCGATGCTGACCTTGACCTCCTCGGCGGCCAGGTCGGCGGCCTTCACGTCGCCGCTGCCGGCGATGGAAACGCTGGCATTGCCCGCGCGGCCGGCCGCGACGATGTCGCCGCTGCCGGCGACCTTCATCGCCAGGCGCTCGGCGTCCAGGTTGACGAAGCGGATGTCGCCCGAGCCGGCGATGTCGGCATCGACGCCGCCCGTCTTCATGGCCTCGACATTGACCTTGCCCGAGCCCGCCACCGACACGCCGCGCAGCGCCGGCATCTCGATGACGAAGCTGGGGTTGGTCGACGTGGACAGGTTGGTGTTCTTCTTGGGCCCGATCTGCAGCGTGCGGCCCCGGCTGCCGTCGACGACGCGGGTCTCGATGTAGGGCAGCAGGTTGCGGTCAGCCTTGACCTCGACCTTGTTGCCTGCCCCTTGGCGGATGACGACGTTGAAGCCGCCGGTCAGCGACACGCTGTCGAAGGCGCCGGTGTCGCGGGCTTCCGTGGCGATGTCGCCGTTGCCGGAGATGCGTTCGCCCTTGTTCCAGCTCCAGGCCTGGGCGGTGCCGCACAGGCTGGCGGCGACGAGACCGAGGGCGAAAAGACGGCGGGTGGGGTTCATGTCGGGCTCCATCAAGATTGCGATGGACGGCATGTTGCCGAGCCGCCCGGCGCCCGCCGATGGCCGCGCGACAGCCCGCAGGATCGAAGGCGCGAAATGCGCCTGGCTGCGCTGGTCAGTGCGCTTTTGCCTTGTCGGCGGGCTTCTCGATGGGCTTTTCAGCAGCCTTCGCGGCCGGCTTCTCAACCTCTTCCTCGACCGCCGCCGGCTTCACCGCACCGGGGCGCGGCACGACGGGCGTGACGCCCTCCAGCTTGTTCTCGCGCATGTACTCGTCCATCTCGCGCCAGCCGGTGTAAATGGCGGCCTTCTGCGCCTTGGGGTTGAGCACATAGCAATCCTCGATGGCGCGCACGGCGTGCCGGCAGGCACTGCCGATGGCCTTGCCCTCGGCCTCCTTGTTCGCGGCCGTCTTGACCGGGTCGTCAATGCCCAGCTGCTCGCAGGCGGACAGGGCTGCGAGCAGGGGCAGGGCAAGAAGAATGCGCTTCATTGGCTCAGATATCGGCTGCGGCGGCGGCAACTTGAATCAGCGCTTGACCATCGCGAGCAGGCGCGCAACGCGCTCCTCCGTCGCCGGGTGCGTGGAGAACAGGCCGCGCAGGCCGCCGCCGGACAGCGGGTTCATGATCATCATCTGCGCGGTTTCCGGGTGGGCCTCGGTGGTGGGCAGCGGCGTGCCCTGGGCATAGCGGTGGATCTTGTCCAGCGCCGAGGCCAGCGCCTGCGGGTCGCCGGAGATCTCCGCGCCGCCGCGGTCGGCTTCGAACTCGCGGGCGCGGCTGATGGCCATCTGGATCAGGCCGGCGGCAATCGGCGCCAGGATGGCAACGGCGATGCCCGCGATGGGATTGGTCGGGCGGCCATTCTCATCGCGGCCGCCAAAGATCATCGCGACTTGGGCCAGCATGCCGATCGCGCCGGCCATCGTCGCGCTGACGGTGCTGATGAGGATGTCCCGGTGCGCCACGTGCGCCAGCTCATGCGCCATCACGCCGCGCAGCTCGCGCTCGGACAGCACGCGCAGGATGCCGGTCGTCGCGGCGACGGCGGCGTTCTCGGGGTTGCGGCCGGTGGCGAAGGCGTTGGGCGCGGCCTCGTCGATCAGGTAGACCTTGGGCATGGGCAGACTGGCTCGTGCGCTGAGGTCGCGCACCATGGCGTAGAACTGCGGCGCCGAAGTCGCGTCGACCTCGCGGGCGTTGTACATCTTCAGCACCAGCTTGTCGGAGAACCAGTAGCTGTAGAAGTTCAGGCCGACGGCCACCAGCAGCGCCACCAGCATGCCGGTCTGGCCGCCAATCATGGCGCCGACGGCCATGAACAGCGCCGTGATGGCGGCCATCAGCACGGCAGTCTTCACGAGGTTGAACATGTCAGGTCGCTTTAGCAAGTGGGAACGACGTGGCAGATGGTGCCATGTCGGCCGCCTTTCAAGCGTCGAAGCGCTCGCCGACGCCGATGGGCCGCGCCTGCAGGAAGGCCGCCGCCGGGCCGCGCTTGCCGCCGGCACGCTGCAGTTCGATCAGCTTCAATGCGCCCTGGCCGCAGGCGACAACCGGGCCGGCGGCGATGACCTCGCCCGGCATGCCGCTGCCATCGACGACCTCGACGCGCCAGACCTTGACCGCCTCGCCGGCCAGCGTCGCAACGCCACCGGGAAAGGGGTCGAAAGCGCGCAGGCGGCGTTCGATCTCGGCGGCCGGCTGGCGCCAGTCGATAACGCTCTCGGCCTTGTCGATCTTGTGTGCGTAGGTGATGCCTTCCGCCGGCTGCGGCGTGCGCACCAGGCTGCCGGCCTGCAACGCCTCGACGATCAAGCGGCCACCCAGCTCGGCCAGCCGGTCATGCAGCGTGGCGGTCGTGTCGCCGGGCCGAACAGCCTCGCGGCCGATGAGCAGCATGTCGCCGGTGTCCAGGCCCGCATCCATCTGCATGATGGTGATGCCGGTCTCGGCGTCGCCCGCCTCGATGGCGCGGTGGATGGGCGCCGCGCCGCGCCAGCGGGGCAGCAGCGAGGCGTGGATGTTCAGGCAGCCACGGCGCGGCAGGTCCAGCACCCATTGCGGCAGGATCAAGCCATAGGCGGCGACGACCATCACGTCGGCATCCGCCGCCAGCAGCGCTTCGCGCGCCGCTGCGGCGTCAAGCGCGTACTTGCCGTCCAGCTTCAAGCCCTGCGGCTGGGCTACGGGCAAGCCGGCAGCGGCGGCGCGCTGCTTCACGGCGGAGGCTTGCAGCTTCATGCCGCGCCCGGCCGGGCGGTCGGGCTGGGTCAGCACCAGCGGCACGGTGAAGCCGGCGGACAGCAGCGCGTCCAGCGCGACGGCGGCGAACTCGGGCGTTCCAGCAAAGACGACGCGCATCAGAACCGCTGGTTGCGCTTCTTCGCCTCGGCCTCGTCTTCGCGCGTCTTCTTGATCATCTTGGTCTTGATGCGGTCGCGCTTGAGCGGGCTCAGGTAYTCGACGAAGACCTTGCCCWGCAGGTGGTCCATCTCGTGCTGCACGCAGACGGCCAGCAGACCCTCGGCGTCAAACTCGTAGACCTCGCCATCGCGGCCGGTCGCACGCACGGTGACCTCGGCATGACGCGGCACCTTGTCGTAGATCTGCGGCACCGACAGACAGCCCTCCTCGCCCTCCACCATGCGTTCGCTGGTCTTCACGAGCTCGGGATTGATCAGCACGCGCGGTGCGTCGCGGTCCTGCGAGGTGTCGATGACGATGACGCGCTCATGCACGTCCACCTGCGTCGCCGCCAGGCCGACGCCGTCGGCGCCGTACATGGTTTCCAGCATGTCGTCGACGAGCTGGCGGATGCGTTCGTCCACGGCGGCCACGGGTTTGGCGACGGTGTGCAGACGCGGGTCGGGGTAGCGGAGGATGTCGAGTTGTGCCATAGCGCCTTGTAAGCACTCGCAAACGAGCGCTAGCGGTTGTTGGTTGCCCCCTGGGAATGCGGGCAGAATCGCCCAGATTTTCGCCGATCCGGCAATCCCTTCGGAGACCGCGCCTGATGCTCGCTGCCCGCCCCGCCCAAATTTCCGTCCTTGCGGCCTGTCTGACCCTTGCGACGACCTCGGCATGGGCCCAGGCCAGCACGCTGCCCGTCACCCAAGAACAGCGCCGCGTGGCCGAGCAGGTCGCCGTCAACGGCGTGCCCCTGTCCGAGCTGGCGCCCAATGCGCCCGACAGCCACACCGTGGTGCCCGGCGACACGCTGTGGGACATCTCCGGGCTCTTCCTGAAGAGCCCCTGGCGCTGGCCCGAGCTGTGGGGCATGAACCGCGACCAGATTCGCAACCCGCATCTGATCTACCCGGGCCAGATCCTGCATCTCGTCAAGGTTGACGGCCGCGCGCGGCTGCAATTCGGCCAGCGCGTGGGCGGCGATGCCGGAGACACGCTCAAGCTGCGCCCGCAGATGCGCATCTCGGCGCTGGACAGCAACGCCATCCCGACCATCCCGCTGCACCTCATCCAGGCCTTCCTGACCGATACCGTCGTCTTCGACACCGACGTGCTCGCCACCGCGCCGCGCGTCGTGGCCGCCCAGGAGGGGCATGTGCTGCTCGGCAAGGGCGACCTCGCCTACGCCCGCGGCGACTTTGCCGGCGCAACGGACTTCCGCGTCTTCCGCAACTCGCGCCCGCTGGTTGACCCGGCGACCAAGGAAATTCTTGGTTACGAAGCGCCTTATATCGGCACGGCCGACCTGATCCGCCCCGGCGAGGACCGCCGCGTCGCCGATGGCAAGACCGAGATCGTGCCGGCGACGCTGCAGATCCGGGAAGTCAAGCAGGAAGTCGGCATCGGCGACCGCCTGGCGCCCGCCCCGCAGCGCAATCTCGACCGCTACGTGCCGCATGCGCCCGACCGCGCGCTCAGGGGCCAGATCGCATCCCTCTACGGCGACGCGCTGAACGCCGGCCAGAACCAGATCGTGGCCTTGAACCGCGGCAAGCGCGACGGCGTCGAGCGCGGCCATGTCTTCGCGCTTTGGCGTGCCGGCGAAGCCGTCACCGACAAGACCCAGGACCGCCCCCAGGCCATCAAGCTGCCCGACGAGCGCCACGGCGTGCTGTTCGTCTTCGAGGTCTATGAGCGCGTGTCCTATGCGCTGATCATCTCGGTCAAAGAACCAGTAAAAACGGGCGATCACTTCACCCAGCCCTGATGCTGACGCCGGCCGAGCTTGCCGCCTGGCTGCGGCTGACCGAAAGCGTCGGCCCCGGCGCCGCGCGGCGGCTGCTGGCGATGGCGGGCAGCCCTCAAGCCGTCTTCGAGTTGCCCGCCGTGGCGCTGGACCAGGCCTTGGCCGGCAAACGGCGCGATGCCTTCAACAAGCCGCCCGAGCATCTCGACGAACTGATCACCAACGCGCAGGCCTGGCTGGCCGAACCCGGCCATGACCTGCTCGTGCTGGGCGATGCCGACTACCCGGCCCAACTGCTCGCCACCGCCGACCCGCCGCTGCTGCTGTGGCTGCAGGGTCGCCGCGAACTGCTGGCGACGCCGTCGCTGGCCATCGTCGGCAGCCGCAACCCGACCGCCCAGGGCGGCGACAACGCCCGCGCCTTCGCCCGCGCGCTGGCCCAGGCCGGCTACACCATCGTCTCCGGCCTGGCCCTGGGCGTGGACGCCGCCGCCCACGAAGGCGCGCTGGACGCCGGCGGCGCCACCATCGCCGTGGTCGGCACGGGGCTGGACCAGGTCTACCCGCGCCGCAACGCCGGCCTGGCCGCCCGCCTGCTGGCTGCCGGTGGCCTCATCGTCAGCGAGTACTCGCTGGGCATGCCGGTCATGCAGGCCAACTTTCCCAAGCGCAACCGCATCATTGCGGGCTTGAGCCGGGGCTGCCTCGTCGTCGAGGCGGCGGTGCAGTCTGGTTCGCTCATCACGGCCCGGCTGGCCGCCGAGGCCGGCCGCGAGGTCTTTGCCATTCCGGGCTCCATCCACTCGCCGCAGGCGCGCGGCTGCCATGCGCTGATCCGCCAGGGCGCCAAGCTGGTCGAGTCGGCCGAGGATGTGCTGGAGGAATTGCCACCGCTCGGCATACCGGCTGCGGCGGCGCCCGAGGCAATCGAGACACCCCACGAGCAGCAGGCGCTGCTGGATGCGATGGGGTTCGATCCCGTCAGCCTGGATGCGCTGATGGCCCGAAGCGGCTGGCCGGCGGCCGAGTTGAGCGGGCTGCTGCTGGAGCTGGAACTGGACGGCCATGTGGCGCGTCTGGCAGGCCAGCTGTTCCAGCGCAGACGGCAAGGCTAGGCGCGTGGGCGGCAGAGGGCGTGGCCCGCCTGGCTGCGCCCATCAGAGCCCGATCCCGGGGGTTATTCGGAGCCGGCCCGGCCGAAACGCTGGGCTATCATCCCCTCACGATGTTCGATGTCCTGGTTTATCTCTACGAGACCTATTGGCGCCCGGACGCCTGCCCCGACCATGCGCAGCTGACGCGCAAGCTGACGGCGGTGGGCTTCGAGAACGACGAAATCCAGGAGGCCCTCTCCTGGCTGGACGGGCTGGCTGCGGCCGGCGAGTCCTACCAGGGCGAGCAGAGCGAGAACGCCATGCGCGTCTACTCGCCCACCGAGGTCGAGCACCTCGGTGAAGCCTCGATCGGTTTCGTCAGCTTCCTGGAATCTGCCGGCGTGCTGCCGGGGCCGATGCGCGAAATGGTTGTCGACCGCGCGATGGCCATCCCCGGCACGCCCATGGACCTGGAAGACCTGAAGATCATCGTGTTGATGGTGTTCTGGAGCCTGGGTGAGGAGCCCGATGCGCTGATCCTGGACGAGCTCTTCGTCGCGCCGGAAGACCGGCTGATCCACTAGAACAAACGGCGCCTTCGGCGCCGTTTTCAATTCCGGACCTGCAATTACTTGAGTAATTGATCCGGATCCGCATCCAGCTTGGCCAGCGCCTTGCGCGTGGCCTGCACGGTCAGCGCCTCGTCCTGTGCCGGCAGCAGCAGACCCGCCTGCAGGAAGGCGGCCATGCGGTTCAGCGAGAACAGCACGCCACGGCCCTTCGGCGTGACGAACAGCGCCAGCTGCTTGCGCAGGCCACGCCAGGCCAGCTGCACCTGCTCATTGCGGCCACGGTAGTCCAGCATGAACCAGCCGCCCACCTGAAGCTCGCGGGCCCAGGCGACCATCGCCGGCGTGGGCGCGGAGCCGCCTTCTGCCACCACTTCCATGCCGTCGGACTCGTGGCCGGACAGGTCGCGCACCAGCATCTCGTCGACGTGGCTGTCGCCGCCCTCGATGTCCTCGGGCAGCATGGCCTCCAGCGTTTCCAGCTGATCCATCAGCTCGTCCAGGCGCTCGCGCGGGATGGCGGCCGTCTTGGCTGTGAAGGCGGCGGCCAGCGCGTTGTTGAGCTGGCGCACATGATCGTCCTGCTTGTCCAGCGCCAGACCGGCGTGGCTCATGCCGTCGCGCAGCGTCTTGAGCAGCGGCGGCAGGCGGCGGATGACATCGGCGCGGTCCTCGCGAGATGACTTGGCGCTGGCGGACCAGATCAGGTCGGCCGCAGCGCGCTTCATGGACTTGGTGACATCAGACTGGGCGCCCGAACGCACGGCGGTGACGGCCAGCACATCGGCCCAGACGTGGAAGAGGAAGTCGCGCACGCCGTCCTGCACGGGCACCTCGGACAGCATCTTCCGCAGCTCGATGGTGTACTGGATGGCCAGCGTCTCGCGCTGCTCGACCTGCTGGGCCAGCGACACACCACGCTTGGAGGCCTGGTTTTCCTTCTCGAAATAGTGGTCGAGGAATTTCTCAAACTCGGTCAGCACGGTGGCGAAAACGCGCCGGCCGGTGTCCGGATAGGCCTCGACGACCTGCACGACGCGCTTGATCTCGCGCTCCAGCGTCTCGTTGGCGCTCAGCGCCGAGCTGGTCTGGGCGTTGAACCCCATCACGCAAGCGCCCATGCGGTCGATGAGACGGCGCGCCGGGTGGTCAGCGGCGGCGAAGAAGTCGGGCTCGCTGACGGCCACGCGCAGCACCGGCATCTGCAGCCGGGCGAACCAAACCCGCACCGTGGCCGGGATGCGCTCCTCGGTCAGGATGCTCTGGAACATCATCGCGACGATCTCGATGGTGGCGCGTTCGGCCGGCGAGTTGGCGGCCTGCTTCAGGACCTGCTTGAAGGCCTGGTTGCGGGCGCCGATTTCCTCAAGCGCGCGCGGCGCGCTCTGGCCGCCACTCTCGCCGGCGGCCGACACGGCGGGGCGGCGCTGCAGGGATTCCTGCGCATGTTTGATGGCGCCCATGAGGCGTGGCGATGCGATGCTGCCGGGGCTGGCTGAGCTGCCGACAGGCGCGGCATCGGCCAGCGACGGCCTGGCAGCGCCCGTCTCGCCGGCAGGGGCCACCGGCTCACCGCTGCCAAAGCCGGCCAGACTGGGCTTGCCGCCACCGGGGCGGGCCGGCACTTGGCTGACCTGGCTCTTGGCGACAGGGAAGCCCGGCACATGGCGGGCCAGCACGCGCTGCAGCTGGGCCATCACCTCGTCGGCCTGGGAGCTGGCGCGGCTGCGCGGCAGGTCGCCGCTGCCCGAAGGCACGGTCAGCGGCGCGAGGCCGGAGGCGGGTGCGACGGGCGCGGGAGTCGTTGTGGGCACGGGCGGCCCGCCGGCGGCGGCGGTCGCAGCGGCCGCAGCCTGGGCCGTGCGGCGGATGAAGGGGCGCAGGTCGACCTCCGGCAGCACCTTCTGCGCGATCAGCCAGCGGTTGGTCTCGTGATAGGCCTCGCTGATGAGCTGGGCGAACTCCTCATGCAGCTCGTGGTGCAGCAGCTGCCAGACGGTGACGCCCAGGCCGACGCGGGTCCAGGCGTCCAGCGCGATGCGGGCGATGACGTGGGCGCGCAGCAGGTCCAGCGGCTCCAGGTCGTCGTGGGATTCGAGCGACTGCATGCGTGTGCGCAGGTCAGTGAACTCCCAGGTGGCGCGGTCCATCATGACCAGGGCCAGGCGGGAGCTGGTGATCTCGCGCTCGATGGTGGAGTCGTCGACCAGGCTCATCTTCTGCGACTGGGCCTGCACCAGAGCGTCTTGCTCGCGGGCGTTGTCGGAGACGCCGTGCACGGCCGCGTGACGCAGCGCGCCGACGACGGCCATCTGCCAGTTCGGGCCGAGCTTCTGCCAGGCCTGCACCGCGTCGCGGCGCGCCACCATGACCGTGTGCGCCGCGCCCTGCGAGAGCTGCTGCGCGGCACCCTGGCCGATGGCGGCCACCAGGGGGGTCATGCCCCGCACCAGCGCTTCGAGGTAGACGCGCCGTGCCTGCGTGGCCAGGGCCTGGTTGCGGGCGGCGGTCATGGGGGCGTTAGGGCGGCGCGGCGGGAGTGGCAGTTGCAGGTCACTCTACACGACGGCCCCGGCATTCGGGTCGGCAGGGTCGTCGCGATTCACGGTCGTTTTCACAAGGTCCTCGCGCTTCACGCCGAGCCACATCGCGATGGCCGCGGCAACGAAAACCGACGAGTAGATGCCGAACAAGATGCCGATGGTCAGCGCAACCGCGAAGTAATGCAGCGTGGGGCCGCCGAACAGCAGCATGGACACCACCATCAGCTGCGTGCAGCCGTGGGTGATGATGGTGCGGCTCATCGTCGAGGTGATCGCGTGGTCGATGACCTCGTGGGTGTTCATCTTGCGGAAGCGGCGGAAGGCCTCGCGCACCCGGTCGAAGATGACGACGGACTCGTTCACCGAGTAGCCCAGCACCGCCAGGATGGCCGCCAAGACCGCCAGCGAGAACTCCCACTGGAAGAAGGCGAAGAAGCCCAGGATGATGACCACGTCGTGCAGGTTGGCGATGATGCCGGCGACCGCGAACTTCCACTCGAAGCGGATGGCCAAGTAGATCATGATGCCGATGACGGTCACGGCCAGCGCTGCGGCTGCGTCATGGGCCAGCTCGGCGCCGACGGCCGGGCCGACGACCTCGGAGCGCGACAGCTTGACGGGCTCAGCACCATCCGCCTTGGCGCAGATCTGCTTGTCGACCTGCTCGCCCTGCGACGTGACCTGGTTGTGGTGGGTGACCGCGCCGGCCTCGGCCTTGCAAAGCTCACCGAAGACCTTGTCGACGACCTCGGTCTGCTTCTCGCCAGCGCGCACCGGCAGGCGGATCATCACGTCGCGTGAGGAACCGAAGTTCTGCACCTGGACTTCGCCGTAGCCCATCTTCTCGATGGTGTGGCGGGTCTTCTCGATCTCGGCGGCCTGCGGGTAGGCCACTTCGATGACAGTGCCGCCAGTGAACTCGATGGAGAAATGCAGGGGGCGCGTGATCAGGAAGAACACGGCGGCGGCAAAGGTGATGAAGGAGATGGCGTTGAAGATCAACGCATGCTTCATCAGCGGCAGGTCGCGCTTGATGCGAAAGAGTTCCATGGTCTGTCCTTAAGCCTTGGCGGCCACGTCGGTCGTCTCGGCAGCGGGCTTGTCGGCGTCTGGCCTCCAGATCTGGCCGATGGACACGCCCTTGAGCTTCTTCTGGCGGCCGTACCAGAGGTTCACGAGACCGCGTGAGAACACGACGGACGAGAACATCGAGGTCAGGATGCCCAGGCAGTGCACGACGGCAAAGCCCTTGATCGGGCCGGAGCCGAACACCAGCAGCGAGACGCCGGCAATCAGCGTCGTCACGTTGGAGTCCAGGATGGTGGCCCAGGCGCGCTCGTAGCCGAGGCGAATGGCCTGCTGGGGCGATTCACCGCCGCGCAGTTCCTCGCGCACGCGCTCATTGATCAGCACGTTGGAGTCGATGGCCATGCCCAGCACCAGCGCGATGGCGGCGATGCCCGGCAGGCTCAGCGTGGCCTGCATCATCGACAGCGCCGCGATCAGCAGCAGCAGGTTGAAGCCAAGCGCCAGCGACGAGAACACGCCGAACAGCAGGTAGTAGACGCACATGAAGGCGGCCACGGCGGCAAAGCCCCAGGTGACGCTGGCGATGCCCTTCTCGATGTTTTCCTTGCCCAGGCTCGGGCCGATGGTGCGCGATTCGATGATCTCCATCGGCGCGGCCAGCGAGCCGGCGCGCAGCAGCAGCGCGGTGTCGGCGGCCTCCTGCGTGGTCATCGAGCCGGAGATGTTGAAGCGGTTGCTCAGCTCGCTGTTGATCTTGGGCGCCGTGACGACCTCGCCCTTGCCCTTCTCGAACAGCAGGATGGCCATGCGCTTGCCGACGTTCTCGCGCGAGACCTCCTTCATGATGCGTGCGCCCTTGGCGTCCACGGTCAGATGCACGGCGGGCTCGTGGTTCTCGCCGAAGCCGGGCTGGGCGTCGATCAGGTTGTCGCCCGTCAGGATGACCTGGCGCTTGACGATGATGGGGCCGAAGCCGCGGTCGATGAAACGCTCGGTGCCAAACGGCACGGGGCCGTTGCCCTTCAGCGCCTCCAGCGACTCGGCGCCGTCGTCCACCATGCGCAACTCCAGCGTCGCGGTGCGGCCGATGATGTCCTGGGCCTTGGCCGAGTCCTGCACGCCGGGCAGTTGCACGACGACGCGGTCGGCACCTTGTTGCTGGATGACCGGCTCGGCCACGCCCAGTTCGTTGACGCGGTTGTGCAGCGTCGTGATGTTCTGCTTGATGGCAGCATCCTGCACGGCCTTCTGGGCCTGCGGGCTCAGCGCGCCGGTCACGCCGCCGTCTTCCTGCGGCGTCCAGGTCACTTCGGGCAGCTGATTCTTCAGCACGTCGAGCGCAGCAGTGCGCTGCTCGGCGTCGCGGAAGGCGATCAGCACCACATTGCCATCGCGGCTGATGCCGGCATGGCGGACGTTCTTCTCGCGCAGCATGGTGCGCACATCGCCGGTCAGCGACTCGGCCTTCTTGGTGAGGGCCGCCTTCATGTCGACCTGCATCAGGAAGTGCACGCCACCGCGCAGGTCCAGGCCCAGGTACATCGGGTTGGCATGCAGCGCCGTCAGCCACTGCGGCGAGCGCGACAGCAGGTTCAGCGCGACGATGTAGACCGGCTCGTTCGGATCGGGATTCAGCGCCTTGCTGATCGCGTCCTTGGCCTTGAGCTGGGTGTCGGTGTCGCCGAAGCGGGCCTTGATGGAGTTGCCGTCGAACTGCACGAAGTCCGGCTGGACGCCGGCAGCCTTCAGCGCGGCCTCGATGCGGCCTTGCAGCGCGGTATCGATCTTGACGGTGACCTTGGCCGACGACACCTGCACCGCCGGCGCTTCGCCGAACAGGTTGGGCAGGGTGTAGATCAGGCCAATCAGCAGCGCGACGACCAGGATCGCGTACTTCCAGAGCGGATAGCGGTTCATTGAGACTTCCTTGTGCGCGCCGACGGAGATGGCGCTCGGCCGGCTTACTTCAAGCTGCCTTGACGGAGCCCTTAGGGAGAACCTGGGTGATGGCGCTGCGTTGCAGCTGCAGCTCGACGCCGCTGGCCACCTCGACGTGGATGAAGTTGTCGCCCAGCTTGCTAACCTTGCCAATGATGCCGCCGGCCGTGACGACCTCGTCGCCCTTGGCGACCGCCTCGATCATGGCCTTGTGCTCCTTCTGGCGCTTCATCTGCGGCCGGATCATCACGAAATAGAGCACGACGAACATCAGCACCAGGGGCAGCATGCCGAGCAGGCCCGAATCGGAACTGGCGGCTGCCGGAGCGGCCTGGGCGTAGGCGTTGGAGATGAACACGGTGATTTCCTAGGGGTTGAGGCGGCTGTGGCCACCCAAAGCAACCTTGAATTCTAGTGCCGCGCCGTTTCAGGCCCCGGCGGGCCTGATAACCTGCCGGCCGCCCCCAACCCCCGCTGCGGAGCCCCCTTGCCCAAGAGGACGCTGTCCGACCGCCTGAGCCTGCGCCGCCTGCTGACCCTGCCCCATGCGGCGCTGGTGCTGGCACTGGCCCTGCTGATGGGCGCCCTGTCCTGGCGCGCCGCCCGGGACACGGTGGACAGCCTCTCCGGCCAGCTGCTGGTCGAGACCGTCAGTCGCATCGCCGTGCAGGTGGAGCGCCACGCCGGCGGCGCCGACGCGGTGCTGGAAGCCGCCTTCCCGACCGGCCTGGCCGTGCCCGAGAACCTGGCCCAGGCGTCGAACGCGCTGCGCGAGCGCTTCTGGCTGGCCACCTCGGTACACCGCGACCCCAACAACTACGTCTACTACGGCGACCGCCGGGGTCATTTCATCGGCCTGTGGCGCTTCTCCGAGCTGGAGGCCGAGCTGCGACTGCGCACCGACGATGCCGGGCCGCGCACGCTGTACCGGCTCAGCGGCATTACCGGCGCGCTGCGCTCGCCCGTCACCGAGGACAAGATCTTCGACCCGCGCGAGCGGCCCTGGTACCAGGCGGCCCTGGCCCAGCCGGCGGCCCGGGGCTGGACGCCGGTCTATGTCGACTTCAAGACCCAGGACCTCATCGTCACGCGCACCAAGCGCATCGTCAACGAGGTCGGCGAACCCGAGGGAGCAGGGGCGACTGACCTGCCGCTCAAGCAGGTCAACGCGCTGCTCGGCCGCCTGACGCTGGGCGAGAACGCGGTGGCCATGGTCGTGGAGGCCGACGGGCGCCTCATCGGCGTGTCGCGCGGCTCGCACATGAAGACGCTGGCGGCGGACGAGCACGAGCGGCTGAACGCGCAGCAAAGCCCCGACGCCCTGGTTGCCGCCAGCTTCGCGGCCGTGCGCCAGCGCGGTACCAGCGGTGTGCCCAGCACCTTCAGCTTCGACGGCGCCGACGGCCGCAGCGTGCAGGTCGGCCATGCCCGCCTGGACGCCACGCTGGGGCTGGACTGGCTCATCGTCGTCGCCGTGCCGCGCGACGATTTCCTGGCCGGCGTGCAGCGCGCTGCCGTGCAATCCGCCGTGCTGACGGGCGTGGCGACGCTGGCCGCGCTGGCGCTGGGCTGGACCACGTTCGGCATCGTCAGGCGCGAGTTGCGTCGACTGTCGGAGGCGGCCCGGCGCGTCGGCGACGGCGTGCTGGACGCGCCGGCCGAGGTGCGCCGCAACGACGAGCTGGGCGAACTGGCGCGCAGCCTGGCGGACATGCAGCAACGCCTGCTGACCGACCAGCTCACCGGCCTGTCCAACCGCAGCGCCATGCTGCGCCGCATCGAGGACCGCATCCTGCAGCAGCGCCGCCGCGGCGACCGCTGGCCGTTCGCCGTCATGCTGATCGACTTCGACCGCTTCAGAGAGCTCAACGACCGCCTCGGCCACGCGGTGGGCGACGCGGTGCTGAAGGAAGTCGGCCAGCGCCTGCGCACCGGCGTGCGCATCGGCGACATCGTCGCCCGCCACGGCGGCGACGAGTTCCTGCTGCTGCTCGAATCGGTCGACAACCGCGCCGATGCCGAAGCCGCAAGCGCCCACCTCGCGACAGCACTGCGGGCACCGCTGCAAGCCTTGGGCGACACCCCGGTCGACGCCAGCTTCGGTATCGCCCTCTACCCCGACGACGGCCAGGACACCGAGGCGCTACTCAAGCATGCCAGCGTCGACATGCTGGCCCGCAAGACCAGCCACTATGCCGCCACCAAGCCTTGATCTCGCCGCGCTGCGCCGCCACGCCGTGGCGCGCAGCCTCTTCACGCCGACAACGCTGGTGAAGGCCGTCGAGAAGCTCGGCGGCTTCGTGCAGGCCGACCCGCTGCGCGCCCCGGCCCGCGCCCAGGACCTGACGCTGCGCCACCGCGTCAAGGGCTACCAGGCCGGCGACCTGGAGCGCCGCTACCCGCGCCTGCCGCTGCAGGAAGACTTCTTCATCAACTACGGCTTCGTCACGCCCGAGCTGCGCGCACTGATGCACCCACGTGGCACGCGCACCGTCTGGGACAAGCCGCGCCTGAAACTGGCCGACGCGGTGCTGGCCGAGGTCGAGCGCTTGGGCGAGGCCCACCCCGCCGATGTCGACGCGGCGCTGGGCCATGGCCCGGTGAAGAACTGGTTCGGCGGCAACAGCCGGCTGTCCACCGAGCTGCTCGACGGCCTGCACTACCGCGGCCGGTTGGACGTGGTGCGGCGCGACAGCGGCACGCGTGTCTACCGGTTGGCGCCGCAGTGGGAAGCCCACCCCGACCCGCAGGCCGCCATGGATGCGATGACCGACGTGCTGGTGCAGAAGTACGCGCCGCTGCCGGCCGGCAGCCTGTCGCAGCTCATCAACATGCTCTTCCACGCCGCCCACCAGTGGGAGGGGTTGCGCAAGCCGACCATTGCGCGCGCCAAGGCCAGGCTGGCCCATGCCCAGGTCGACGGCGTCGACTGGTACTGGCCGGCCGGCGAAGACCCGGCGCGTGGCTGGCGCATCCCGGCGCAGGTGCGGTTGCTGGCGCCCTTCGACCCGGTCGTCTGGGATCGCCGCCGCTTCGAGCTGCTGTGGGGCTGGGCCTATCGCTTCGAGGCCTACACGCCGGCGGCCAAGCGCGTGCGCGGGCATTACGCGCTGCCGCTGCTGTGGCGGGACCAGGTCATCGGCTGGGCGAATGCCAGCATCAAGAGCGGCCGGTTGCAGATGGACTGCGGCTATGTGACCGGTCGCGCGCCCCGTGAGGCGGGGTTCAAGGCGGCGCTGGATGCGGAGCGCGCAAGGCTGGCGGAGTTCTTGGGAGTCGACCCAATCTGATGCACTCAATACCAGAAGAAATATAAAAGCATTGGAATATTAATAAAAAGATATAATCCGCCGTCGCCGTGACACTGCCTTCTGAGGGCCGTTCACGACTCACCCGGGGCGCACTCCGCCACCTCCCACACGTTTTTGGCCGGCACAGCAGTAGCCAACCGAGCCAAAAAGTGACCCTGTCGGGCGATTCAAGCCTGCAGTCCTGACTGATCAAGATTTCGAACAACACCATCCCCATGGGCCAGTACGTCGTTTCGCCCGCGACACACCCGACCGACTGTGGCCGCTTTCGCGCCTCTTTCTCGGTTCGCAGCGCCCAGGGCAACGGCAGTGACCGCCGCGTGTTCCGCTTCGACACCACCTTTGCCTCACGCGAAGCCGCTCGGCTGTTCGCCGTCACCCAGGGCTGGCTGCAAGCGTGCATGCCGACCCGCCACGCGTGCTGACGATCTGGTCCTGCCAGACCCTGTCCACACGTCCCACTCGCTGCGGACTCCCAATTCGCTGATCCGCAGATTCGCAGATGCGCATCCCGAAGGTGCGCCACTACTCAGAAAGGCTCGTTCATGAGCAGCAAGATCTACGTGGGCAACCTGCCCTACTCCGTCACCGATTCCAGCCTGAAAAGCAACTTTGCCGAGTTCGGTAGCGTCTCCTCCGCCAAGGTCATGATGGACCGGGAAACCGGCACGTCCAAGGGCTTTGGCTTTGTGGAAATGGCGTCTGCCGAAGTCGCGCAGGCCGCCATCACCGCCCTGCACGGCATGACCGTCGATGGACGCGCCATCGTCGTGAGCCTGGCCCGCCCGCGCGAAGCCAGCAAAGATTCAAGCGGCTACAGCGCCAATGGCTACACCGCAAGCAAGCGTCCGGATGTCGGCTACGGCACGGGCGGCTTCGGCGGCGGTCGCTACTGAACCCAGCGGCTCGCTGTGAATGACCGGCTCTCCTGAGCCGGTTTTTTTTCGTCCCGTGCAGGCCTTGCTTGAAGATGCCAGCCTGCACTGATCTCTTCACGACTGCATGTTTCTAGACATCGGCCCGCTGCGCCGCAATACCGCCTTCCGTCGCCTATTCGCCAGCCAGTTCATCTCCGGCCTGGGCACCATGGTCAGCTACGTGGCCGTGCCGTGGCAGCTCTATGAGCTGACGCACTCCAACGCGCAGGTCGGCCTGCTGGGCCTGGTGCAGTTGATCCCCGTCGTCGTCTGCGGCCTGCTGGGGGGCGCGGTGGCGGACCGGATGGACCGCAAGCGGCTGCTGATCGGCTCCGAATCGCTGATGGCGCTGTGCCTGGCCGGCCTGCTGATGAACGCCTTGAGCGCCGCGCCCAGCGTGCTGGCCATCTACGCGCTGGTGGCGGTGCTGCAAGGCGCCAGCGGCTTCCACCGCCCGGCGCTGGAGGCGCTGACGCAGAAGCTCGCGCGGCCGGAGGAGTACGCGGCCGTCGCGGCGCTGTCGTCCGTGCGCGGCACGGTCGGCATGGTGGCAGGGCCGGCGCTCGCGGGCCTGCTGCTGGCGAAATGGGGCGCGGTCGGCGCCTACATCTTCGACTTCGTGACCTTCATCGCGGCACTGTTCTTCATCGCCCGCATTCCGCGCGAAAGCATCGGTCACGTCGATGCCCCCGCCGAACGCCCGCATCTGCTGGCCGACCTGGCCGAAGGCCTGCGCTTTGCGTGGGCCCGGCCGGTGCTGATGGGGACATACATCGTCGACATCGTCGCCATGGCCTTCGCCTTCCCGATTGCGCTGTTCCCGGCGATGGCAGCGGCCGACGGGCGCACCGAGTCGGTCGGCTGGCTGCTGTCGGCCATGTCGGTGGGCGCGCTGCTCATTGGCGTCTTCAGCGGCTGGACGGGCAAGGTCACGCGCCATGGCCGGGCCGTCGTCATCGCGGCGGCGGTGTGGGCGCTGGGCATCGTCGCCTTAGGCTTTGCGCCCAGCCTGATGCTGGGCCTGGCTTGCCTGGCGGTGGCGGGCGCGGCCGACATGGTCAGCGGCGTGTTCCGCGGCACGATCTGGAACGAGACCATCCCGAACACGCTGCGCGGGCGCCTGGCCGGCATCGAGATGATCAGCTATCTGACCGGCCCGCTGATCGGCAACGCGCGGGCCGGCTTCATGGCCGATGCCTGGGGCGTGTCGGCCTCGATCTGGATAGGCGGCGCGATCTGCCTGGTGGGCGTCATCGCGACAGGCTTCTGCCTGCCGCGGTTCTGGGCCTACCGAAGCACGACGATGCCAACCTAGACGTTGACCGAACCCATCTGCGCCGCCGGATAGCGCGTGCCGGCCACGGCATGCTGGGCGAGCAGCGCGGCGATGCGCTCGCGCCGGCCGGCGTCGAAGCGGATGTGCGCGGCCAGTGCGTTCTCGTCCAGCCGGGCGATGCTGCGCGTGCCGGGGATGGGCACGATGTCGTCGCCCTGGTCCAGCAGCCAGGCCAGTGCGAGCTGGGCGGGCGTGTAGCTCCACTCTTCGGCCAGCGCTGCGAGTGCATCGGCCAGCGCAAGGTTGTGGTCCAGGTTGCCGCCCTGGAAGCGCGGGTGCACACGGCGGCGGTCGTCGGGGCTGAGCTGGCTGGCCGAGCGGATGGCGCCGGTCAGGAAGCCACGGCCCAGCGGGCTGTAGGGCACCAGCGCAATGCCCAGCTCGCGGCAGGCGGGCAAGACCTCGGCCTCGACGTCGCGGCTCCACAGCGAGTACTCGGTCTGCACGGCGGCAATCGGGTGCACGGCGTGGGCGCGGCGGATGGTGGCGGCGCCGGCCTCGGACAGGCCGAGATGCTTCACCTTGCCGGCCTTGACCAGCTCGGCCATCGCGCCGACGGTCTCCTCGATGGGCACGGTCTTGTCGACGCGGTGCTGGTAGTAGAGGTCGATGTGGTCCACGCCCAGGCGCTGCAGGCTCGCATCACAGGCTTCGCGCACATAGGCCGCGCTGCCGTCGATGCGCACCACCGTGCCGTCCGCCGCGCGGACGTGTCCGAACTTGGTCGCCACGATGACCTCGTCACGGCGCAGGGCCAGCAGGTGGGACAGCAGGCGCTCGTTGCTGCCGATGCCATACATGTCGGCGGTGTCGAGGAAATTGACGCCGATGTCCAGCGCGTGGTGCAGCACGGCCAGCGACTGCGCATCGTCGGCCGGGCCGTAGAACTCGGACATGCCCATGCAGCCCAGGCCCAGGGCCGAGACTTCGGGGCCGGCGGCGCCGAGACGGCGGCGTGGCAGGTTTTGGGCGGAAACGGGATTTGTCATCACTGGACTCCTTCGCTTCATCATCGCCTGATCGACAAGACCCTGGCGGAGGCGCCTAGAATGCACGGCTCTCCGAGGAGCGTTGCAACCTCAGCACCCATTGAGGCCAGGCTCGGAGACTTCACCCTGCAACTGCGCTCACCCGCTGGCCGACCGTGCCTGGGTGAGGAATCCACTCCCCTCGCACGTCTGTCAGCGGCTTCATTCGCTTGAAGGAGCCTGCATGAGCACCACCGACCACCTCGTCAAAGACCTGTCCCTCGCCGCCTGGGGCCGCAAGGAAATCAAGATCGCCGAGCATGAAATGCCGGCGCTGATGGCCATCCGCAAGGAGCACGCCCAGACCCAGCCGCTCAAGGGCGCGCGCGTCACCGGCTCGCTGCACATGACCATCCAGACAGCCGTGCTGGTCGAGACGCTGCAAGCCCTGGGCGCCGAAGTGCGCTGGGCCTCGTGCAACATCTTCTCGACGCAAGACCACGCCGCCGCCGCGCTGGCCGCCGTCGGCACGCCGGTGTTCGCCTACAAGGGCGAGACGCTGGAAGACTACTGGGACTACACCCACCGCATCTTCGAATTCGCCGGCAAGAACGAGCCGGGCGAAGGCCCGAACATGATCCTGGACGACGGCGGCGACGCGACGCTGCTGATGCACCTCGGCCAGAAGGCCGAGAAGGATCTGTCGGTGCTTGCCAACCCGGGCAGCGAGGAAGAGCGCATCCTGTTCGCCGCCATCAAGGCCAAGGTCGCTCAAGACCCGACCTGGTACACCCGCAAGAGCGCCGAGATCATCGGCGTGACCGAAGAGACGACCACGGGCGTGCACCGCCTGAAGGAAATGTCGGCCAAGGGCACGCTGCTGTTCCGCGCCATCAACGTGAACGACTCGGTCACCAAGAGCAAGTTCGACAACCTCTACGGCTGCCGCGAATCGCTGGTGGACGGCATCAAGCGCGCGACCGACGTGATGGTCGCCGGCAAGATCGCCGTCGTGGCCGGCTACGGCGACGTSGGCAAGGGCTCGGCGCAGGCGCTGCGTGCGCTGTCGGCGCAAGTCTGGGTGACCGAGATCGACCCCATCTGCGCGCTGCAGGCGGCGATGGAAGGCTACCGCGTCGTGACGATGGAGTACGCCCAGGACAAGGCCGACATCTTCGTGACGACGACCGGCAACAAGAACGTCATCCGCCATGAGCACATGCTGGCGATGAAGAACAACGCCATCGTCAGCAACATCGGCCACTTCGACAACGAGATCGAAGTCGCGGCGCTGGAGCAGTACGAGTGGGAAGAGATCAAGCCCCAGGTCGACCACGTCATCTTCCCGGACGGCAAGCGCATCATCCTGCTGGCCAAGGGCCGCCTGGTGAACCTGGGCTGCGGCACGGGCCACCCGAGCTATGTGATGAGCTCGTCCTTCGCCAACCAGACCATCGCCCAGATCGAGCTGTACGCGCACAAGGACAACTACGCCGTCGGCCAGGTCTATGTGCTGCCCAAGCACCTGGACGAGAAGGTCGCCCGCCTGCAGCTGACCACGCTGAATGCGCAGCTGACCGAGCTGACCGAAGAGCAGGCCACCTACATCGGCGTGAACAAGTCTGGCCCCTACAAGCCCGACACCTACCGCTATTGATCGCTCCTTGATGCGCGCAGACCAGCTCCTCGTAGGCCAAGGCCTGGCGCCCACGCGCTCGGCCGCGCAGCGCCTGATTCAGAACGGCGCCGCCGAATGGGCCTCGCCCACCGGCTGGGCCGTGCTGAGGAAGGCCGGCGAGGACCTGCCCGAGACGGCGCAGCTGCGCGTCACCGACGACGCGGAGCTGCGCTATGTGTCGCGCGGCGGGCTCAAGCTGGAAGGCGCGCTGGACCGCACCGGTTTCGACGTCAGCACCCACACGGTGCTGGACGTCGGCCAGAGCACCGGCGGCTTCACCGACTGCCTGCTGGCGCGTGGCGCACGCCATGTCGTCGGCATCGACGTGGGCCACGGCCAGCTGCACCCACGCCTGCAGGCCGACGAGCGCGTGTCGGCGCTGGAAGGCGTGCATGTGCGTGAACTGGCCGGGCTGCGCTCGCACGCACCGACGGGCGGCTTCACGCTCATCGTCGGCGACCTGAGCTTCATCTCCATGGTGGGCAGCCTGCCGGAGCTGCTGCCCTGGCTGGAGTCGCACGGCCACCTGCTGGTGCTGGTGAAGCCGCAGTTCGAGCTGGGGCCGAAGGCGCTGGACAAGCGCGGTCTCGTCAAGGACGAGGCCGACTACCCGCGCCTGGAAGGCCGCGTGCGCCTGGCCTGCACGGCGCTCGGGCTCAAGGTGCTGGACTACTTCGACAGCCCCATCACCGGCGGTGATGGCAATCGCGAATTCTTTTTGTGGGCCTCCCGATGAGCACCCCTGTCAGTTTCGAATTCTTCCCCCCGAACACGCCGGTCGGCGTCGAGAAACTCAAGACCGTCGTGCAGGACCTGGGCGCATTGACGCCCCAGTACTTCAGCGTCACCTACGGCGCCGGCGGCTCCACGCGCGACAAGACGCTCAACGCGGTGATGGACATCGCCGGCGCCGGCTTCAACGCCGCGCCGCACCTCTCCTGCGTGGGCTCGACGCGCGAGAACATCGCCGAGATCCTGGTCACGTACCGCGAGCGCGGCATCAGCCGCGTCGTGGCGCTGCGCGGCGACCTGCCCAGCGGCACGGCTACGGCGGGCGAGTTCCGCTATGCGTCGGAGCTGGTCAGCTTCATTCGCGAGACCCAAGGGAAGGACTGGCACATCGAGGTGGCCGCCTACCCCGAGACACACCCGCAGCAGCGTTATGCCGCACGCGACCTGCAGCACTTTGCCGACAAGATGAAGGCGGGTGCCGACGGCGCCATCACGCAGTTCTTCTTCAACCCCGACGCCTACTTCCACTTCGTGGACGAGGCGCGCCGCCTGGGCGTCACCCAGCCCATCGTGCCGGGCATCATGCCCTTCCACAACTACGGCCGCATCGCCCAGTTCGCGCAGCGCGACAGCATCGAGATCCCGCGCTGGGTGCAGATGAAGATGGAAGGTTTCATGGACGACGCCGCCAGCATCCGCGCCTTCGGGCTGGACGTGGTGACGCGGCTCTGTGAGCGGCTGATTGCCGGTGGCGCGCCGGGCGTGCACTTCTACACGCTCAACCAATCGGCGTTGACGCTGGAGCTCTGCAAGCGTCTCGGCCTCAACCGCTAACTCGTTGTCCGCTCATGTAAATGAGCGCTTTACGTGATTCAACGTAACCAGGCGTACGGAGAATCGCGGCCATGAGCCGTCTCCTTCTCGCGCTGGTCGCGCTGTGCGTCAGTGCCGTCTGCGCGGCCCAGTCCCCGCCCACCAAGTCTCCCGTCCCAGCTTCCGCTGCCGCCAGTGCCCCGGCGCCCGCCGCCAGCGGCGCGGGCAACCGCCTGGACCGCGTCGAAGTCAGCAGCGGCCCCAGCGCCAACAGCCGGCGGCGCAACAGCACGGCCAGCAAGATCGTCATCGAACGCGAGGACCTGGAGAAGTACGGCGACACGTCGCTCGGCGACGTGCTGCGCCGCCTGCCCGGCGTGACCCTCGGCGGCCGCCCAGGGCGCGGCGGCGACATCCGCATGCGCGGCATGGGCGGCGGCGCCACGCAGATCCTCGTGGACGAGGAACGCCCGCCGCCTGGCTTCGCCGTGGAAGACCTGCCGCCCGACCAGATCGAGCGCATCGAGATCTACCGCGCGCCCACTGCCGCCACCGGCGCGCGGGCCATTGCGGGCACGATCAACATCGTGCTGCGCGAGCCGCTGCAGAAGTCCAACCACGAGGTGCGCATGGGTGTGGGCTGGGACCGCAACAAGCCCCAGCTCGACGCCAGTTGGACGCGCAATGTGAAGGGGGGCGGCCCCAACGGCGACGAGTTCGTCGGCGCCATCTCCACCAACGGCGCGATCCGCCGGTTCTACAACAACGTCGATACGGGCAACCGCATCACCGACACCGAGACCGGCCAGGTCGTCGAGCAGAACACGCAGGTCGGCAACAGCGAGAGCCAGAACACCAGCCTCAACGGCAATGCCAGGCTGCGCTGGAAGTACAGCGACACGCTGAACTTCAACCTCACGCCGTCGTTCTTCCTGTCGCAGAACGAGGGCAGCAGCCAGACCAACGGCGAAGGCACGCGCTTTCGCGACAACCACGGCGAGAACGACGCCCGCAATCACCACCTGCGCCTGAACCTGTCGGCCGACTACCGACCCAAGGTGGGCGAGAGCTTCACCCTCCGCCTGGGCACCGGCACCACCAAGAACACCCGGAACAACCACCGCCGCGACAAGCTGACCATCGGCGGCGTCACCACCGAACGCGCGCAGGACGACCACAGCTCGGTCGAGGAAGACCAGACCAGCCTGAGCGGCCGCTGGAGCCTCAAGACCGCCCAAGAGCACCAGTGGGTCACCGGCGTCGAAGCCGAGCGCAGCCAGCGCACGCAGGTGGTCGACACGCTGGTCAATGGCGCCGTGCTGCCGGGCCTGGTGCGCTTCGGCAACACGCTGGCCTCGCGCAACCAGCGCTTCGCCGCCTTCACGCAGGACGAGTGGAGCCCCAGCAAGCAGTGGTCGCTCTACGCGGGCCTGCGCTACGAGCGCATCGAGACGACGGCGGCCGCCGCCGGGTCGCTGCCCGAGACGCGCAACGTGTCGCAGGTCACGTCGCCACTGCTGCACCTGCTGTGGAAGCCCGAGGCCTTCCCCAAGGACCAGGTGCGCCTGAGCCTGACGCGCAGCTACCGCTCGCCCAACCTCAACGACCTGGTCGCGCGGCCAACCGTCAACACGACCTACCCCGAAGGCCCCAACTACCAGACCTACGCCGACCGCGCCGGCAACCCCGACCTCAAGCCCGAGCTGGCCACCGGCGTCGACCTGAGCCTGGAGCACTGGCTGCCCACCGGCGGCATCATCTCGGGCACCGCCTTCGTGCGCGACATCAAGGGCCTGATGCGCAGCCAGGTGCTGCTGGAAACCGTGAGCTGGGACACCGCGCAACGCTGGGTCAGCCGCCCACGCAACATGGGCAGCGCCCGCAGGATGGGGCTGGAGTTCGAGTTCAAGGCCCGCATGGACGAACTCTGGGAGGACGCGCCGGCCGAGTTGCAGATGATGCTGCTGCGCTTCAACGCCGCCGTCTTCAAGAACGACGTGAAGGGCCTGCCAGGCAACAGCAACCGCATCGACCAGCAGCCGCGCGGCAGCTTCAATTTCGGCATCGACCACCGCTGGAACGCCTGGGGACTGAAGTTCGGCAGCGGCTTCAACGCGAACTACGTGCCCGCCACCCGCGAGCAGGTGACCGAGACGCTGCGCCGCGACGAAACCGCGCGCCGCCAGTTCGATGCCTACCTGTCCTGGAGCAGCGGCGCCGTGCGCGACGGCATCAACTGGCGCCTGTCCATGGCCAACCTGACGCCGCGCGACGCCGCATCCACCTCCGAAGGCATCAGCACCAACAGCGTCACGCAGCACGAGTACCTGAACGAGAGCTGGTCGCGCAACAAGACCTTCCGGGTGATCTCGCTGCGTGCCGACATGCGCTTTTGATGCGCTGGAGAGAATGCGGCCATGACACGCCGCATCCTCTTCTTCTGCATGGGCAACATCTGTCGCAGCCCGACGGCCGAGGGCGTCATGCGCGCCAAGCTGAAAGCCGCCGGGCTGGACGTCGAGGTCGACTCCGCTGGCACCCACGGTTATCACATCGGCGCGCCGCCGGATGAGCGCAGCCAGGAGCATGCGGCGCTGCGCGGCTACGACCTCAGCCCGCTGCGCGCCCGCAAGCTGGTGGCTGCGGACTTCGAGCGCTTCGACCTTGTGCTGGCGATGGACGGCGACAACCTCGCTCATGCCGAGCGCCTTTGCCCGCCGGACCAGCGCCATCGGCTGAAGCTGCTGATGGATTACGCGCCGCATGCCGGGAATCCGCATGTGCCAGACCCGTACTACGGCGGCGCGGCGGGCTTTGACGAAGTGCTGGATCTGGTGGAAGCGGCGTGCGACGGGCTCATCGCCACAGGGCTGCGCCGAACCAAGCCCTAGTCGGCGCCCGCCAGGCCCTTCAGCAACTCGCCCCAACCTGCCGGCACGGGCTCGCCCGGCGGCGCAGGAAAACGTGGCGCCAGTGTCAGCCCGAGAGGCCCGTCGGCAGGCGCGCGCTGCGCGACGACCAAGGCGGGGAAGTCGAAGCGCCGGGCGGAGTAGCTGGACACCACGGCGCCCGACATCACGGGCTTGCCATCGACAAACAGCGTGAAACAGGCATCGGTCAGCAGGCCAGGCTTGGCAGGCGCATCGCTGGCGTCCGCTTGGGAGAAGCGCCCGCCCGGCCATTGAATGCTGGCCGCCTCGGCCAGCCAGCGCGCCTTCAGCGGATCGGCAGCCTCGGGCATGGCCAGGCGCTCGAAATCGGGCCATTGGTGGGCGTTCGCGCACAGCGACAGGATGCCGGGCCGGAACGCATGGAAGACGAGCAAGCGCCACGACCTGTGGCTCTCATGCCAGCGCCGTTGCGCCTCGCGCCGGGGTGCGTCGGCCGCGTATTGCGCATGGACGCCGGCATCGCTGTCCAGCATCTCACGCGCCTTGGCGGCTCGTGCGCGGTCAATCTCTTCGGCGGGCTGCTGTGCATGGGCGGCGCCCATGGAGAGCGCCAGGGCCAGGGGCAAGGCGGCGGCAAGTTTCATGGGGCCTCAGCGCGACAAGGGCACGGCCGCACGGCGCCAGGCAAAGACGAACTGCTTCGTGCCGTTGCTGACCACCAGCGACGGCTCGGCCGGCACCCCCTCCGAGCGTGCCACCGCCAAGGTCAGGCTGACCCGGTGCACGGCTGCCTGAGACAGCGACACCAGCTTCAGCCCGCTGGTGGCGGCCGGCCCGACCGTCCAACCGTCGCCGGCCTCGCCGGGCAGGTCCAGCACCAGTTCGTCGTAGTCGGTCAGCGACAGTGCCTCGTGCTGTTCCGCGTCGCTGCGCTTGACCACGCGGCCGTACTTGAACTCCGGCGCCGCGCCGATGTCGAAGCGATACCACTTCACCTCACCCGCCTGGCTGATCTGCAGGTGCACGATGCCGGCCTTGGCGGCGCCCAAGCGCTTCCAGGAGTGTCCACGCACGGGCGGCAACCCCGGCTCGGGGACACGCCCGCCGCCTTGCGCCGACAGTTCACGGTAGCGCGCTTCATCCAGCGCCACGAGGGTGGCTGACGGCTCGCCCTTCTCGACGAACTTGAGCGTGGCCTTGTCGGAAACAAAGATCGAGATGAGGTCGCCAGCCCGCAGCGAGCGCTCTTCGGGCGGCGCGGCCACCGCCAGCCTGGGCGCTTGCAGCAAGGGCAGCAGCACGATCTGCGCGCGCTCGTGGTCGATGAGCGCGGCCCAGGCCGGGCAGAAGAGGCCCAGGCCAAGAGCCAGCGTCAGGGCGGCGCCGAGGTGTCGGCAAATCGTCAGCAGGGTCATGGGCCAGCACTGTGCCCCGCAGCTCAAGCCAGGCGCAGACGGAATGCGCAGCCAGCGTGCGGAATGCTCGAAGCCCAAGGTCGCACCGCAGGGATGCCCGGCCCTCTCAGGCCCGCGCCTGCAGGTCCATCCCCTTGGGCATCAGCGGGTTGTTGCCCCAGCACTGCTCGTACTTCCAGCCGGTCAGCTCCTCGGCCACAGCGCGGGCCTCCGCCGGGGCGTCGGCGATCAGGCCACCGGCCTTGATGCGGGCGATTTCTTCCAGCAGGACGGCGTGGTTCTTGCGGTCAAGCTTCATCTGGGTCGTGTAGTAAACACCGCCTGCGCCCAGGCCGATCACGCCCAGCGTGAAGATGCCGATGATGGCGTTGATCGCAGTGTCCGGCTGCGTGGCCTGGCCGGAGAGGAAGCCGAACTGGCCCAGGATCCAACCCATGGCGAAGACGATGGCCGAGCGGGTGATCTTGCCGGCAAAGGTCATGGCGCCGGCATAAATGCCTTCACGCCGCCGGCCGGTCAGCACTTCGTCGACGTCGGCCAGGAAGGTGTAGACCGTCCAGGGGATGTAATAGACGCCGCCGGTGCCCAGGCCGAACACCGCCGTGATGGCGAAAAGCGCGATGGCGGTGGTCTGCTTGGACCAGCCCAGGTAGAACAGCGCGGCATAGGCCAGCACGCTGCCGCAAACGACGAACAGGGCAATACGGTAGGGCCGGGCAAAACCGAATTTGATGCACAGGCCGATGAACAGCATGGTCGATATCAGCTGCATGACCGAGCTGAAACTATTCAGATAACCGACAACGGATTTGTCCTGCCCCATGCAGAAGACAATGAAGTAGGTAAATATCGAAGCAAACAGCCATTCCGCGCCAAACCCCAGCAGATACATGCCCAGGTGTTTGCGGAAGATCTTGAGATGAAAGGTGGACAGCATGTCCCGGCCGAGTTTCTGGAGGGCCTGGCCCAGGCTGCCGGCGCGCTCCTGCACCACTTCGTGCACGGGCCGCTCCCAGGAGGAGAGGTACAGGGCCGTCATGGCCGCGCACATGATGAGGGCGTAGATGATGCCGGTGAGCAGGAAGGGCGTGGCCGACTCCTTGCTGTAGACCAGGAACAACTGAGCCGGGATAAAGGCGGCCAGGAAGTTGGCCGCCTTGCCGAACATGGCCTTGGAGCCCGTCAGTTTGGAACGCACGGAGAAATCGTCGGTCATCTCCGTCGCCAGGGTTTCATAGGGCACCATGACCATGGTGTAGACCAGCTCGAAGAGGGCGTACATGCTCAGGTAGTACCAGAACCCGAAACCCTCGATCCACATCAGCGGATACAGCAGGACTGCGGGAATGCCGAGCAAGACGAAAAACCGTCGGCGCCCGAACTTGCGCCCCAATCGCGTGTTGTAGAAGTTGTCGCTGATATACCCCATCACCGGGTTGCTGATGGCGTCCAGGATGCTGGCCACGGAGAAGATCGTGGCCGCCTCGACGACCGTCAGCCCGCAGAAGGTCGTGTAGAAATACAGCAGCCATGCCGCCGCGATGGCCAGGGCGCCGCTGCCCAGCAGGTTGGCACTGCCGTAGCTCAGCGTGTGCCTCATCGAGATCGTTTTGCTCATGACTCTTGCTGCCTCTTGATGCAAATGGAATTGCGTTCCATTTTTTGTGGCCTATTGTTCCAGCACGCAAGTATCACATTTCCGGATGCTTTGGGACCTGCCGTGAACCCTGGCCGGTCGTGATGCTGGCTGTGGGGAACGACCGGTTTCCCCGGGTAAACCGTATTTGTTCGACCGCCGAACAAAACGACGATACCGACACTCGAACAAGACCTGCTGGAGACATGAACCCCATTAAGCCCCTGCTGGGCGCCCTGCTGTTGGCCGTCACATCAACCCAGGCCGAGCCGCCCAAGGATGCGCACTACCGCTGGCGCGAGGTTGCCATCGTCGGCGGCGGTTTTGTCGACGGCTTTGCCTTCCAGCCTGCCGTGCCCGGCCTGATGTACGCCCGCACCGACATGGGCGGCGCCTACCGCCGCGACACCGCCACCGGCGCCTGGCAGCCGCTGCTGGACTGGCTGCCCCTGGCCGACGTGAACCTGATGGGCGTGGAGAGCCTGGCCGTCGACCCGAACAACGCTGACGCGCTTTATCTGGCCTGCGGCACCTACACCAACCCCGCCGTGCCCAACGGCGCCGTGCTGCGCTCAAAGGACCGCGGCCGCACGTTCCAGCGCACCGACCTTCCCTTTAAGCTCGGCGGCAACGAGGGCGGGCGCGGCAACGGCGAACGCCTGGCCGTGGACCCCAACGACGGCCGCGTGATCTACCTGGCCAGCCGCCTCGCCGGCCTGTGGCGCAGCGGCGATGCAGCGGCCAGCTTCCAGCGTGTCGACGCCTTCCCCGACGCCGCCTGGCGTCGCAACGAGACCGACGGCCCACTGCCCAGCTGGGGCGGCAGCGACGGCAAGGCGACCATCAACTTCGTTCTGTTCGACCCCACGAGTGGCACGCGCGGCCAGCCCAGCCGCACCATCTACGCGGGCGTCTCGGTCGTCGGCCGGCCCAGCCTGTGGATCAGCCGCGATGCCGGCGCGACCTGGGGTCCGTTGCCCGGCGCGCCCACCCAACACCGCCCCATGCGCGCCGCATTGGCCGGCGACGGGCGCCTGTACGTCGCCTACGCCAGCGAGCCCGGCCCGCACCGCATGACGGACGGCTCGGTCTGGCGTCTGGACACCCACAGCGGCGCCTGGGCCGACATCACGCCCGAACGCCCCAGCGCGACGGACGCCTTCGGCTACGCCACCGTGGCCGTCGACCCCAGCCAGCCGCAGCGCCTRCTCACCAGCACCGCTGGCCGCGGCAAGGGCGACCAGTTGTTCCGCAGCACCGACGGCGGCGCGACGTGGACACCGCTCTTCCCCGCCGCCCGCTTCGACGCCGCCGCCGCGCCCTATGTCGCCGACACCCACCTGCACTGGCTCTACGACGTCAGGATCAATCCCGCCAACCCCGACCACGCCCTGTTCACCACCGGCTACGGCGGCTGGGAGACGCTGGACCTGACGCAGGCCGACAAGGGCAAGCCGACCACCTGGCGCGTCATGGCCACCGGCATCGAGGAGACCGTGGCGCTGGCGCTGCACAGCCCGACAAAGGGCGTGCCGCTGGTGACGGCCATCGGCGACTACTCCGGCTTCGTCCACACCGACCTCGACAAGCCCGCCCCCGGCAACCCCAAGCCGCCCTTCTTCGGCAACACGCACGACGTGACCGGCGCTGACGCGGCACCCGACGTCATGGTTCGCATCGGCAAGCCGCGCGATGGCGCCAAGAACCTCGGCTACTCGCTGGACGGCGGCAAGACCTGGCGCGAGCCCGCCACCGTGCCCGACCCCAAGTCCGGCGACGGCTTCATCGCCGTGTCCGCCGACGGCAAGGCCTGGGTGTGGACGCCGAAATCCAAGGACTGGGGTGTTCCCCACGTCAGCCACGACCGCGGCGACACCTGGACCGCCGTGCAAGGCCTGCCTGCGGGCACCCGCGTCATCGCTGACCGCGTGAATCCGCGCCGCTTCCACGCGATGGCGCTGTTCGACGACAAGCTCTACGCCAGCGACGACGCCGGTGCCACGTTCAGCGCCAAGCCGCTGGCCCTGTCCGACGGGCCTGTCGCCCGCACCGCCACGGGCAGCCACAACATCACCGGCCGCGGCGACAACCGTGGCGGCCAGGACCGGCTCTACGCCACGCCCGGCCGCGAGGGCGACCTGTGGGTGGCGGCCTTCCACGGCCTCTACCGCGGCGGCAGCGGCCAGGCCTTCAAGCGCCTGCCGGCCGTCTCTGAGATCCACGCCTTCGGCTTCGGCCGCGCGGCGCCGGGCGCTGCCGACCCGGCCGTCTATCTCGTCGGCACCGTGTCAGGCAAGTACGGCGTGTTCCGCTCCACCGACGGCGCGGCCAGCTGGCAGCGCATCAACGACGACGCCCACCAGTGGGGCCTGATCCTGCAGATCAGCGGCGATCCCAAGCTGTTCGGCCGCGTCTATGTCGGCACGCATGGGCGCGGCGTGCAGTACGGTGATCCGGCGCGTTAGTCTGAGACGCCGCCCATCGTCAGGTTGACCGTCGTGCCCATCAGCCCGCTGGCGCGGTCGGAGGCTGCGAACACGGCCATGTTCGCAATCTCCTGCAGCTTCATGACCCGTTTCGGATGGCTCCAGTTGGCCAGGAAGGCCTGGAACTGCTCCCACGTCATGCCGCCGCGCCCGGCCTTCAGCTCGAAGGCCTCGCGCATCACCCGCGTCTCCGGCATGCCGTGCGGGCGCAGGTTCAGCACGCGGATGCCGTGCGGCGCCAGTTCCGTCGACAGGTCCCGCGTCAACGCGTCCTTGGCCGCCTGCGCGGCGCCATAGCCGCCGTTCAGCGCCGTGCCGGTGCGCCCGGGCAGCGCGGTGACGGTCATGATGACGCCCGCCTTGTTCGGCAGCATGCGCCGCGCGGCCAGGCGCGCCGTCAGGAAGTAGGACCGCGTGTAGTCCGCGATCGACCCCGAGAACTGCGCGAGATCCAGTTCCACCAGCGGCACACCCAGCGCCTGCGCGTTCGAGAAGCCGGCCGCGTTGAACGAGATGTCCAGCCGCCCCGCCTGCTCGACGACCACCTGCAAGTGCCTGTCCACCGCCTGCTCGTCCAGCGCGTCGACCTGCGCCGCGTGGGCGCGCCCGCCGGCCGCCTCGATCTCGCCGGCGAGCGCGTCCACCGCCGCCTGCCGCCGCCCGGTCACGAAGACCCGCGCGCCGTCCTGCGCAAACGCGCGCGCCACCGCCCCGCCGATCGCGCCTGCGGCGCCGTACACCACTGCGACCTTGTCCTTCAACATCATTTCGTGCTCCTTGGCCTTGCGGGGCGACCCAGCGCCACCCCGTCCCAGCTGTAGACACCGCGACGTCGACAAAATGGGCGCTCGCCGACCGCCCAGTTCGCCCCTTGGCCGGTGTCTACACACCACCACAGCCCGCGCGCAAAGGAAGCAACGATGGAACTAATCGCCAAGGCAAGGGCCGGCGACGGCGAGGCCTTCCGCGCGGCGGTCGCACCCTACCGGCGCGAGCTGCAGCGGCACTGCTACCGCATGCTCGGCTCGCTGCAGGACGCCGAGGACGCGCTGCAGGACACCCTGCTGGCCGCCTGGCAGGGCCTGGCCGGCTTCCAGGAGCGCGCGTCGCTGCGCACCTGGCTCTACCAGATCGCCACGAACCGCTGCCTGAACCTGCGCCGCGCTGCCAGCCGCCGCCCTGCCAAACCCTGGGACGTGCCCGGCGTCGAACCGCCCGAGCCGACGCGCCTGGGCGAGGTCGCCTGGCTGGAACCCTGGCCCGACGACCTGGCCGATGACATGTTCGGCACCGCGCCAGGCCCGCAGGCGCGCGCCGAGCGGGCCGAGTCCATGTCGCTGGCCTTCATCAGCGCGCTGCAACGGCTGCCGCCGCGGCAGCTGTCCGTGCTCATCCTGTGCGAGGTGATCGGCTTCCAGGCGGACGAGGTGGCGGCCCTGCTGGGCGCGACGCCGGACTCGGTCAACAGCGCGCTGAAGCGGGCCCGCGCCGGCCTGCAGCGCGCCGTGCCGGCGGCCGAACCACCGCCCGCCAAAGGCTCGCCCGCCGAAGCCGCCATCGCCGCGAAGTTCGCCCGCGCCTACGAGGCCGCCGACCTCGACGCGCTGGTGGCGCTGCTGACCGACGACGTCTTCGTCTCCATGCCGCCGATGCCGCTGGAGTACGAGGGCCGCGACGTCGCCGCGCGCTTCTTCGCCAGCATCTTCGGCGCCGGCCGCCGCTTCCACCTCGTGCCGACGCGCGCCAACGGGCAGCCGGCCTTCGGCGCCTACATCCGCGCGGCCGACGGCGTGCGCCACGGCGCCGGCCTGTTCGTGCTGACGCTGGCCGGCGAGCGCATCTGCGCGCTCACCCGCTTCGAGAGCAGCGTGCTGCCTTGGTTCGGGCTGCCGCTGTCGCTGCCGGCCTGACGGCGTTCAGGGCCGATTCAGGGCCGGCCGCCGCAGCGACGTCTTCAGCAGCCGGTCCTCGGCGTCGAACAGGCTCACCAGCTCCAGCAGCAGCGGGCCGGCCGGCGTCTTGGCCTCATGCAGGTGGCGCTGCATCCGCCGGCCCGACTCGAAGCGCGTGTCGTCGCTGGCCGCGCCCAGGCGCTGCACCACGTCGGCCGGCGACAGGCCGGGCGCGAGTGCCAGCGCGGCCTGTGCCCAGTCGTCGGGCAGCGCCTGCAGCGCCGGGTCGGGCGGTGCGGGCGGGTCGTCCATCGCCTCGAAGACGACGCGCGTGTCGTCCGGCCAGCTCGCGTCGCCCAGCGGCACGCGGAATACGCTGTCGCGCAGCGAATAGCCCCAGTCGTAGTCCTCGGCGCCGCTGTCGCGCAGGCCGTGCAGCAGGCGCTCGCTGATCGTCATGCGCCGCTCGCCGTGCACCAGCGTCACGGCAAACAAGGGCCGGTCGGCAAAGTTGCTCGGGCTCCATTCCTTGTCCGCGCAGTCATCGACGACAAAGGACAGCAGCCAGGCAACGCCGGTCGCGCCGCGCGCCACGCCGCTGCCAAAGCCCACGCGGCACTGCAGCCGCAGGTCGCCCAGGCGCCGCTCGCCGTCCGCCACGCCGGGCGTGCGAATGTCGGGCCGCCACGTCACACGACCATCGGCCAGGCGGCTGCGCAGCTCGGTGCGCTCGGGCAACTCGCGCCAGGCCGGGGCGATGACGAAGCGGTCGTCGGCATCCAGCACCACCGGCTGCCGGCCGGCCGGCGTCATCAGGCCCAGCTCCAGGCTGGGTGCCGACTCCGCCTGCTTGCGCGGGTAGACCTTGAAGGTGAGCGCGGCGGCCGGCGCGAGTGCGTGGTACTGCGCGAACAGCGCCTCGGCCTTGAAGAGCTGGCCCAGCGTCTTCTTCTCCCGCGCTATTGCCGACTCGCCCTGCACCTCGACGCGGCCCAGCTTCGCCTCAGGCTGGGCCTGCGCGCAAGGCGCCATCAGCAGCGCCACGAGCAGGGCGATGCGTCGCTCAACCATCGCCGATCCGCTTCATGAGAGCGTCGCGCAGGCCCGCCACATCGCCCGCCTCGACAAGGTGGAGCCCAGGCTGCGGCGCCAGGCCGCAGGCCGGCGTCGCGATGACGGGCAACCCGCAGGCCAGCGCCCGCAGCAACAGGCGCGGCACATGCTCCACATGGGCCGGCAGCACGACGGCGGCCACGCCCTCCAGCGGGTCCGCCACCTCGGCGCTCTCCAACGCGATGCCCGGCCATGCGCAGGCGTCGCCCTGGCCCGTCACGCGCAAGCGGCAGTCCAGCCCCTGCAAGGCCGCCGCCAGTTCGCGCGCCCCCTTGCGCGCCAGCGTCGAGGCAGGAAACAGCAGCAGCGGCGCCAATGCCGGATCGGCCGGCGAGATAGTCTTTGCAGGCGGCATCGCCCAAGCCAGACGCAGCACATTGCGGCTGGCCAGCGCGGCGGCCACGTCAGCATGCGGCGTGACGAGCGCATGCGCACGTGCCAGCGCACGCGCTTCGGCCGCCACCATCCCGGGCGGCGCGCGGTAGTCGCGCAGGCTGTCGTCCAGTGGCCATTGCTGCGCGGCACGATCCAGCCGGGCGTGGATCTCGCCCAGCGGCAGCGAGTGCGCCAGCACCTCGACCTCCCGGCCTGCCAACGCGCCACATTGCTCCAGATGGGGCAGCAGCGCCTGATCGACGATGAGGCGGGTGTGCAGCGGCGTCAACGCGGCGGCATGGGCCTGCGCCAGCCAGCGCTGCGCGTCCAGCATGGCCGCCTGGCGACGGCCACCGCTGTGGCGCGCCCAAAGCCGACGCCACAGCGCGCCGCGCAGGCTGGCCCAGCGCGCCCGCCAGGCGGTGTCGACCCAAGCGCGCGCAGTCGGCCGCCAGAACGCCAGACGCAGTGGCAAGGGCGCAAAGCGGTCGGCCAGCCGCTCGGCGAGGTGGTCGGCGAACTCGGGGCTCCAGGCGTCCAGCAGCGCAGCCGTGCGGCCTTGCTGGCCTCGCAATCCCTGATGCCGGGCATGCCGGAAGCACTCGCGTTGGTCGCAGCTCAGGCAGCCACGGGCCGGTGCGCGTGAAGCCTGCGGCGGCAACATGGCAACGCCGCGCGGCGCCATTGGCAGGTGGGCACGCAGCGAGACGACGAATTCGTTCGCGTCCATCGCGACATCGAGCCGCCAGGCGTGGCCGGCGCGCAACCTCAGGTCGATATGGCGCCAGAACACGGTCGCATCAGCCGCCGTCGGCGGCCCGGCCTGCACTCGGGCGCTGTGGGTGTGACGTTCGACAAACGCGAGGCCGGCCTGCGCGGCCACGGCGGCCAGCGCGTTGGACAACTGGCAGATGCCGCCCGCGACCGTGGGCACGACACAGCCCTCGCGAATTTCGCGCCCGACGACAAAGCCGCGTCGCGCACTCGGCCGCCCCAGCTGAGCCCAGAAGCTCAGCACGCCGTCCGCGGGCACCTCCACGGCCCGAAAGGCCGCAATGGCCACACGCAGGTTCTCGACCTTGCCCGCCACCAGGGCGAACTCGGCGTCATCACCGTCAGACCACAGCGGGCTGCGATGCTCGGCGACGACGGGTGCGTCGGCCAGCGACGAGGCCGCAGGCCAACGGGCGACGGGCCGCAGCCACTCTGCCAGCAGCCAGGCCCGCAGGCTGAGCAAGCGAGTCCGCAGCCAATAGCTCAACGCATCCCGGCGCTGAGGCACGCGCCAGGATTCAGTCGTCATGGGGGGGTCGCGAACGCGTCCCGCGTCAGGTTCTCCGGCGCCTCGCCGCCCGAGCGGCAGGCCACGTCATCCTCGATGCGGATGCCGCCGTAGCGCGACAGCCGCTCGACGACGGCCCAGTCCACCTGTCCCGCATTCTTGGAGGCTCGCAGCTCGCGCAGCAGCATGGGAATGAAGTACAGGCCCGGCTCGATGGTGACCACCATGCCGGCCTGCAGCGGCCGCGTCAGGCGCAGGTAGCGGTGACCCTCGGGCTTGTCCGCCACGCCGCCGGTCTCGCCGGCCATGAAGCCGCCCACGTCGTGCACCTGCAGGCCCAGCAGATGGCCGATGCCATGCGGGAAGAAGGGCTTGGTGACGCCCTCGACCACCATGGCCTCTTCGCTCATGCTGACGATGCCCGCGCCGCGCAGCACGCGCGCCGTGCGGCGGTGGGCGCTGAGGTGGATGTCGCGGTAGTCCACGCCCTCGCGCACCTCGTCGACGAGGCCCAACTGTTCGACCTCCATCGCCGCGATCAGCGCCGCAAATTCGTCATGGCCGGGTGCGGCCCAGGTGCGGGTGATGTCGCTGGCATATCCGTTCACCTGAGCGCCAGCGTCGATGAGGAAGCTGCGCGACTGGGCCGGCGGGCTCTCGTCCTGGTACTGGTAGTGCAGCACGGCCGCGTGTTCGTTGAGGCCGACGATGTTGCCGTAGGGCAGGTCGCGGTCGGTGTGGCCGCTGGCGACGAGGTAGGCGCGGTGGATCTCGGCCTCGCTGGCGCCGGCCAGAAAGGCGGCGCGCGCGGCCCGGTGCGCCGGCACCGCGCGGCGCTGGGCGGCGCGCATCTGCTCCAGCTCATACGGCGTCTTTACGCCACGCGCCCAGTGCAGCAGGTTCAGCAGGGGTTCGGGGTTGTTCGGGGTCAGGCCCGGCAGCGCCGCATCGGCCTCGCCAACGATGGCCGTGCGCGGCGTGACCACGTCGGCCAGCGCCCTGCCTGCTTCCTCGGGCTCGCGAATGACGACCAGCTCGACCGCGTCCACCCACTCGCCGCTCGGCGCGCTGGGCGGCACATGCCAGTAGTCGTCGGGCTGGAAGTAGACGACGCGCGGCTTCCTGCCCGGCCGCACGGCCAGCCACGAGTGCGGATGGTTCGTCAGCGGCAGCCAGTGCTTGAAATGCGGGTTGGCCTGGAAGAGATAGGGCCGGTCGTCGAGGAAGGCGTATTTCTCGATGCCGGAGGCGATCAGCAGCGTGTCGAAGCCGGTGCGTTCGAGTGTGCTTTCCGCTTGGCGCTGCAGTGTGGCGAGATGGTCGAGATAGAGGCTCATGGCCGTCACCTCACTTGCGCACGTAGGTCAGCTTCTTCGTGCCGCCGTCGCAACTGCCGACGACCTTGGCGTCGCCGACCTTGTCGTTCTCGACGGCGGTGAGCTCGTAGCCCTTGACGCCTTTTTCATCGAGCTTGGTCGCGATCTCGGCCTTGAGTTCGTCGCAGGGCCTGGGGGCGGCGTGGGCGGCTTGGGTCAGCAGCAGGGCGGCGGTGGACAGGATCAGCAGGGTCGGCTTGGTCATGGCGGTTTGCTTGTGGCAATCGAAGATTTGGATTGTGTGACAGGTGATCTCATCCGTTTTGCTTCTGCGAAGAGCCTTTCGACCCGATGCAGTGCCGCGGGAATCCGCCCCGCGAGGGCGGGTAACTTTCTTCTGACTGCGCCAGAAGAAAGTCACCAAAGAAGAGCGCTCAATGCAATCCGCACTCGAGTGAGATGAAACGCTCGCGTTGCTCGGACCGGGCCGCACCCCGAAGCGAACCGCTGCGCTCTCGCTGCCGTCCCTGTGAAGAGCGCCATCCATCGCCTCTTCACGCCGGTTAACGCCGGCTGCACGCCGGGCTCAACAGGGGATACCGCGTCGCTAGGGCGACGCCACAGGGGTTGGGCGCGCGCATCGCGTCGCCCGAGCGACGCTGTATTCGGGGCTGCTCGTGAGCACGGCGTGCAGCCGCGCGTTAGGCGGCCCGACGCGGCGATGAATGGTGCTGGTGACAAGGACAGCAGCGAGAGCGAAGCGGATCGCGTCGTCCCGCTCACCGAGAGGCTGTTGCATGGCGCAACTCGTGCATGTGGCGCTGGTGTGCGGTTCAGCGCCTCTTCTTTGGTGACTTGCTTCTGGCGCCGCAGAAGAAAAGTTACCCCGCCGCCGGACGGGACTCCCGGCAATGCACCGAGCACGCACACGCTCCGCAAAAACACCCCACCAAACTCACCCCTCCCGATCCCAAACCACGCCCTCCTCCGTCAACATCGCATCCAACGCCACATCCAGCTGACTCGGCTTCAGCAACGGCAAAAAGCCATGCGCATACCCAATGCCGACCGACGCCGGCCGCGGGTCCATCTCGGTCAAAGTCTTGTCCATGAAGCCGCCGCCATAGCCCAGACGCAAACCGGCGGGCCCGAAGCCCAGGCAGGGCACCAGCATCAATTGCGGCTTGAACTCCTCGGTGCCCTTGGGCTTGGGGATGTGGAAGGCGTCTTCCTCCATCGGGCAGCCTGGGTACCAGACGTGAAAGCGCAGCGTGCCGTGCACCTTGTCCACCACCGGCAGGCCGATGCGGCGGTGGGGATGGGTCTCGCCCCAGCGGTAGAGCGCGGGCAGCGGGTCGAACTCACCCTTGATGGGCCAGTAGGCGCCGATGGTGGTCTCGCGGCGGCGCAGCAGCCAGACGCTCAGCACCTCCTGCAACTCGGCGGCCAGGTCCAGCCGGTTGGGCAGGGCCAGGCGTTGTTCGATGAGCTTGTGCCGGATGGCGGCGCGGTCATTGGCGTCCAAGGGCGGGCTTCCTTCCTGGCCTGGGGAATCGTGGCATTGTGGGCCATGCCCTCGCCTCGTAGAGTCGCGCCTCGCAACAGCAAACCCAGGGAGAACAAGGCATGCTGAACCGCATCAATCAGCTCAGTGAATCGAGCGGCGCACTCCAGCCGGGCAAGGGCCTGATCAGCGGCGTCATCGCGCTGACGCTGGCCATCCTGTGCTTCCTGGGCGTGCTGGCCTTTCACTTCCCCGAATACCTGACGACACCACAGCTGCGCCAGTCCTACGACGTCGACGTGGTGCGCCGGCTGCTGTACTGGGCGCTGGTGCTGTCGGGCGGGCTGGCGCTGTTCAACATCGTCTTCAGCCGCTCGCGCTGGCTGGCGCTGTGGACCTTCGTGCTGCTGGGCCTGGCGCTGGCCCTGGGCGGGCACAAGGTGGAGGTGGACCCGAACTTCCCCGACAACACGCCCTACATCGGCCTGGACTGGTTCATCCTGGACCTGCTGGGTTCGACGCTGATCTTCGTCTTCATCGAGAAGCTGTTCGCGCTGCGCCGCGACCAGCCGGTGTTCCGCCCCGAATGGCAGACCGACTTCCATCACTTCATCGTCAACCACCTGGCCGTGGGTTTCGTGATGCTGGCGACCAATCTGCTGGTGCACCGCCTGTTCGGCTGGGCAGCCAAGGACGGCATCCGCGCCTGGGTGCAGGACCTGCCCTTCCCCATCGCCCTCTTCCTCATCATCCTGGTGGCCGACCTGGTGCAGTACTGGACGCACCGCGCTTATCACGAGGTGCCGACGCTGTGGCGGCTGCACGCGGTGCATCACAGCGTGAAAAGCATGGACTGGCTGGCCGGCTCGCGCCAGCACATCCTGGAGCTGGTCATCACGCGCACGCTGGTGCTGGCGCCCATCTTCGTGCTGGGCTTCAGCAAGGAGGTCATTGACGCCTACATCGTGGTCGTCGGATTCCAGGCCGTGTTTAACCACGCCAACGTTAGCGTCCGCCTGGGGCCGCTGCGCTACGTGATCGTGACGCCCAACTTCCACCACTGGCACCACTCGCAGGACCAGGAGGCGCTGGACAAGAACTACGCCGCCCACTTCGCCTTCCTGGACCACCTGTTCGGCACCGCTGTGCAGTCGGAGCGCAAGTGGCCGGAGCATTACGGCGTGCTGGGTGACTACGTGCCGGACGGCTTCCTGCGCCAGCTGCACTTTCCGTTCACCTGGAAAGGTTGAAGGCTGACATGGACGCCTTCATCGAACTCTGCGTGGAGATGCTGTCGCCACTCGGGCCGGTGCGCGTGCGCCGCATGTTCGGGGGTCACGGCATCTATGTGGACGGGTTGTTCATGGCCCTGGTCATCCAGAACCAGCTCTACTTGAAGACCGATGACGTGTCGCGCGAGCGTTTCGTCGCGGCCGGCTGCCAGCCCTTCAGCTACACGACCAAGAACGGCGAGCGCCAGGTGATCAGCTATTACCAGCCGCCGGAAGAAACGCTGGAGTCGCCGCCGCTGATGCTGCCGTGGGCGCGCCTGGCGCTGGAGGCCGCGCTGCGCGCGGCGAATGCCAAGGCGGCACCGAAACCAAAGAAATCAGCGGCCGCCGCCCTCGCGAAGCGGGCGGCCATATCAGCGGCCAAGAAGTCCGCCGCCAAAAAGCCGGCTGCCAAAAAGACCGCGGCTCGCTGAGGCTGAGCAGGGCGGCACCAGCAGTTCGAAGTCCGCCGCCGGCCAGCCTTCCAGCACGGCCGTCTGGCCAGGCGCGAGCGCGACGGCCTCGCCGGCTTGCAGCCACTTGTCCTCGGCCGGCTGCTCGACGGTGCCCGACAAGGTCAGCCAGACGCGGCCACGGGCCACCGCCAGGCGGCGCGCCTCGGCGCCACCGGCCAGGGTCATGGCCCGGCCGCCGTCCAAATGCCATACAGATTGCGCGTCGCTCATGATGAGACTCCTGGATTGATGTCAGGGATTCTGCTTAGATCACCCAAGGCGGTCCAATGACTCCGACGCGCCGATTGATACCATCCGCGCATGAATCAGCCGCTACGCCAGCGCCCCTTGTCCATCGGCCCGCTTCGCGCCTTCGAGGCCGTCGCCCGGCTGCTGTCCTTCCGCGCCGCAGCGGAGGAGCTGAGCCTGACGCAGTCGGCCATCAGCCGGCAGATCCAGTCGCTGGAGGAGGAGATCGGCTGCACCCTGTTCCTGCGCGGCACACGCAAGGTCGAGCTGTCCGGCGAAGGCGCCGTGTTGCTGCCGACCGCCGTGGCCGTGCTCTCCAAGCTCGACCAGACCGTGCGCCAGATCCGCCGCACGCGCGGCCGGCGCATCGTCAACGTCAGCACCTTCGCGTCCTTCGCCTCGCTGTGGTTGATCCCGCGCATGGAGGCATTCCAGCGTGCGCACGAGGACATCGACATCCGCGTGTCCGCCTATGACCGCAAGGTCGACCTGGAGGACGGCGAGAGCGACCTGGCCTTGCGCTACGACGACCGCTCCTCCGTGCCGGCAGATGCTGAACAGCTCTTCGAGGAGACGCTGTCGCCCACCGTCAGCCCCTGGTATCTGCAGAAGCCGCCCGCACCGCTGCGGCGCGCCGCCGATCTGGCCGGCCATGCCCTCGCCGAAGAGGATGACGCCCGCCCGAGCGCCGAGTTCCTGGGCTGGCGGCGCTGGCTGACCGAGCACGGCGAGCCGGACCTGCAACCGCGCCGCTGGCTCTACCTGAACTTCACCTACCAGCAGATCCAGGCCGCGTTGACCGGCCAGGGCGTGGCCCTGGCCCGCCTGCCGCTCGTGCACGAGCACCTGGAGCGTGGTGAACTCGTCGAGCCGTTCGGCAAGGCTGGCCGGCTGGGCAGCCCCTTTAGCTACTGGCTGATCACCGGCCCGAACGCGGCACGCCGGCCCGAGGTGCAGCAGTTTGCGGACTGGGTTCGCGAGCAGGCGGCGATCACGCGGGATCAGCTGGCGGGGGTCTGACCTCGTTGCGCTGACCGCTTCGGCGGGCCGAAGATCGCGCATCCGATGCCAAGGACTCGCCATGGACCTGCTGCCCGCCGGCACCGCCCTCTACGCCTTCCTGATAGCCACCCTGGTGCTGGCGGTGACGCCCGGGCCTGGCGTTGTTTTCATCGTCACGCGCACCTTGGCCCAGGGTCGCACGGCGGGGCTGGCCTCGGTGGCCGGCGTCGCGCTGGGCAACCTGGCCAATGCGGTGGGCGCGTCCATCGGTCTGGCGGCCCTGTTCGCCGCCTCTTCGCTGGCCTTCACCGTGGTGCGCTGGGCCGGCGCGGCCTATCTCATCTATCTGGGCATCCAGGCCTTGCGCCAGCCCGCCGCAGCGGCTGATGGCATACCGCCTGCGCCGGACGCGCCACGCCAGCTGTTCCGGGACGGCTTCTTCGTCGCGCTGCTGAATCCCAAAACGACGTTGTTCTTCGCCGCCTTCATCCCGCAATTCCTGCACCCCGAGGGCTCACAGGCCGCACAAGCGCTGACGCTGAGCATCCTGTTCGTCGCGGTGGCCGCCGTGACGGACAGCCTCTATGCGCTGATGGCCGGCGGCATCTCGCCGCTGCTGCGTGGCGCGGCGGGCAACGGGCGCCATGTCTCGGCGCTGGTCTATTTCGCGCTGGGCCTGTACGCCGCCTTCGGCAGCAAGCCGAAAGCCTAGGGCCTGCTAACACGACGGCAGCAGGCCCTAAGCCGCCACCACCCGCGCCAGCGCCTCCGCCAGCGCCTGCTGCGCACGCAGCACATGGGTGATGCCGGCGTCGCGCAGCCACTGCTCTTCCTCATCCGTGTGCGCCAGCACGGCGCAGCGCAGCTGGGGGTTGAGCTGGCGTGCCAGTGACAGCACGGCCGGCACGCCGCGCACGTCGGTCACGGCGATGACCAGCCAGGCGGCCTGGGCGATGTGGGCCTGCACCAGCGTCGCGGCCTCGGCGGCGTCGCCCAGCACGGCGGCCTGGCCGGCGGCGCGCAGCTTCTCGACGATGTCGCGGTCACGGTCGATGACGACCAGCGGCTGGCTGCCCAGCAGCTCATGCAAGGCCGTGCCCACGCTGCCATGGCCGACGAGCACGATCTGCCCCGCCAACGCGCTCTGCGGCGTGTCGGCCGGCAGCTCGGCCAGCGGGTCGTCGCGCGCCTCGAGCTTGCGCGCCCAGGCCGAGCGCGCCAGCACCCAGCGCCGCAGCGGCTCGACGCCCGCGAACAGCACCGGATTCAGCGCGATGGAGACGATGGCGCCGGCGACGACCAGGCTGGTCGCCTCGGGCGGCACGAGCTTGAGACTCTGCCCCAGGCCGAGCAGGATGAAGCTGAACTCGCCGATCTGCGCCAGGCTCACCGCCACCGTCAGCGCCGTGCTCAGCGGGTAGCGCAGCAGCAGCACCAGCACGCCGGCCGCGACCGTCTTGCCGATGAGGATGACCGCCACCGTGGCCAGCACGGCCAGCGGCTGGTCGACGAGGATGCGCGGGTCGAACAGCATGCCGACGGCGACAAAGAACAGCACCGCGAAGGCGTCGCGCAGCGGCAGGCTCTCGTGGGCCGCGCGCTCGCTGAACGCGGACTCGCGCAGCACCAGGCCGGCAAAGAAGGCGCCCAGCGCCACGCTGACGCCGAACAGCGCCGCCGCGCCCACCGCCAGGCCCACGGCCGCGGCCACGGTGGCCAGCGTGAACAGCTCGCGCGAGCCGGTGCGGTTGACCTGCCAGAGCATCCACGGCAGCAGGCGCCGGCCGGCGATCAGCATCACCGCGACGAAGGCGGCGACGGCCAGCAGCGTCGTGATGATGGTGACGGCGAGGTTGCCTTGCGAGCCACCTTCGCCCTTGGCGCCGAGCACCGGGATCAGCACCAGCGCCAGCACCATGGCCAGGTCTTCGACGATGAGCCAGCCCACGGCGATGCGGCCGTTGCCGGTGTGCAGCAGCTCGCGCGACTCCAGCGCTCGCAGCAGCACCACCGTGCTGGCGACCGACAGCGCCAGGCCAAAGATCAGCGAGGCGGCCAGATCCCAACCCAAGAACCAATGCGCCAGGCCCGCGCCCATCGCCGTGGCCGCGGCCATCTGCACCAGCGCGCCGGGCAGCGCGATGCCCTTGACCGACATCAGGTCGCCCACCGAAAAATGCAGTCCCACGCCGAACATCAGCAGCATGACGCCGACCTCCGACAGCTGCTGGGCCAGGTGCACGTCACCCACGAAGCCGGGGGTGTGCGGCCCGATCAGCACACCGGCCAGCAGATAGCCCACGAGGGCGGGCAAACGTGCCCACTGCGCCAACAGGCCCAGCACCAAGGCAAGGCCGAACGCGGCGGCCAGCGTGGAGATCAGGGTCATGTTGTCGTGCATCGTGCGGGGGCCTTTCAGTCGGGGGTGATGAGCTCGCCCTCGGTGAGGATGAGAGTCAGAGCGCGGTCATGCGCCTCGACGGGGAAATGGGTTTCGGCGGCCGACCATGCCAGGCCGATGGTCGTCACGCCGGGGTGCTCGGCCAGCCAGCGGTCGAAATAGCCGCCACCATAGCCAAGCCGAAAGCCCTCGCGCGTGAAGCCCACGCAAGGCACCAGCACGACGTCGGGCACGGCGACGGCGCCGGTGCTGGTGGCGATGCCGCATTCGTCCTGGGCAGTGGGTGCGGCGCCGTCCCAGCGGCGGAACACCATCTCGGCCGGGTCACGACGGGCGAATGGCAGCGCGCGTGGGAAGGGCCAGGCGCCGGCGTCGAACTCGCCGCCCAGCGGCCAGTAGACGCCCAGCAGCTCGGGCTCCAGCTGTTCCAGCAAGGCCGTCAGCGACTGGCGCACGGCATGCTCGGCCGCCTGGAAGGCCGGCGTCGCGGCAAAGGCGCGGCGCTCGGCCAGCAGGCCGCGGCGCAGCTCGGCGCGGTCGTGAGGAATGGCAGCGGTCATGGGCGCGCGTCAGTCGAGTTGGCGCATTGGAACCCATGAAGGACAACGCCCCCGGATGGCCGGGCATCCGGGGGCGCGATCAGGCGGGCGGTGTCAGCGGCGGCGGCGCAGCGCGGCGATGCCGGCAACGCCACCCAGCAGCAAGGCCCAGCTGGCGGGCTCGGGCACCGGCGTGGCCGTCACCAGCGTGACGACGATGCCGTGGTCGGCGTAGTTGAAGTCGCCGCCGCCGTTGAGGTCCTCGAAGGCGATGTGCAGGCCGGCCGGCACCAAGGTGTCGCCCGCATAGGCCGTCGCCCAGGCGTGGTTCTTGCCGTCGCCGTTGCGTGCCTTGTCGCTGTAGAAGCGCAAGGCCGGGTTGGTGCCGTCGGTCGTGTCGATGAAGAAAACCAGGCTGTCGCCCGCCGTCACCTGGCCCAGCACGAAGGTCTCGCCGTAGGCGCTGCTTTTGTCGCTGAGGCCGGTCGGTCCATCGACGCCGTTGATGCTGACGCCGACGAAGTTCAGGTTGCCGCCGGCCAGGCCGGTGTAGTGGGCCACCAGCGCACCACTGGAGGCGGCGACGAAGCTGTTCGACGGCGCCTCCTGGCCGACGTTGGAGTAGGGATCGGGGGCGGCATGGGCCGCAGCGCTCAACAGCAGGGATGCGCCCATCAAGGCCAGGCGATGCGTGAGGGTCGTCATTGGGCGGTCTCCGTGTCGTGTGGCTGCGCAGGGTAGTGATTGGATAGCGCTACCACCAGCCCCTAGGACGTGGCAAACGGCTCCATGCGTGGGAAGCTCCAGGCCCTGGGGTTAAATCGCCCCCGAGAGGCAGCGCGGTAGTCATGAAGCAATTGGGTGGGCAAGTTCTGAAAGCCCTGGGCCGCACGGCCTGGGCACTGCTGGCGGCGGTGGCGTTGAGTGCGCCTGCGGCACCGGCGCCTTCTGACAACGACCTCGCCGTCCAGGCCCGTGAGGCCTGGGTCAAGCGTGACCGCAAGCGCCTCTCGGCCCTCGTCGACGAGGCCCGCGCGCAAAACCATCCGCTGGCCGGCTGGGTCGAGTATTTCGAGCTGAACGTGCGCCTGGCCGAAGTGCGCCAGCCGGAGATGGACGCCTTCTACGCGCGCTTCCCCGGCAGCTATGTGGAAGACAGGCTGCGCAACGACTGGCTGCTGGAGCTGGGCCGCCGACGCGACTGGGCCGGCTTCCGCCGCGACCACGCGAGTTATCAGATGCGCGACGACCGCGAGGTCGCCTGCTATGCGCTGCTGGCCGACCATCTTTCTGGCAGCAAAGTCAGTGTCGACACGGCGCGCGCCGCGTGGATGGCGCAGAAGGACGGTGACGACGGCTGCAACTGGCTGGCCACCACCTTCGTCGAGGCCGGCCTGTTCAAGCCCGACATGCTGTGGGCCAAGGCGCGCCAAGCCATCGAGCAGGGCCGCCCGCGCGCCGCGAAGCAGGCTGTGGCGCTGCTTGCAGCCAAACCGCTGGACCAGAAGCTCGCCGAACTGCAGGACAACGCCGGCCGCTACCTGACGCGCAAGGCCCGCACTTCGCCGCGTGCCGAGGCCGAGCTGACGACGCTCGCCCTGGCCCGCGTGGCCGCCGCTGACCCCGACCAGGCCGGCGACGTGCTGACCGAGAAGTGGCGCCAGCTGCCCAAGGACTTGCAGGCCTGGCTGTGGGCGCAAATCGGCCGCCAGTCGGCGCTGCGCCTGCGTGACGACGCGCTGCCCGCCTTCGAGCGCGCCCACAAGCTCGTGCCCGACCTGGAGTTGAGCGACGACACCCTCGCCTGGGCCGCCCGCGCCGCGCTGCGCGCCAAGGCGCCGGCCGTGGCCCTGCGCGCCATCGAGCAGATGAGCACGACCGAGCAACGCGACCCGGCCTGGGTCTACTGGCGAGCCCGCGCCACGCGCATGCAGGGTGACGCAGCTGCCGCACGCGCCCAGCTGGCGGCGCTGGCCACCACGCCGCTGAACTACTTCGGCCGCCTGGCCGCCGAGGACCTGGCCCTGCCCACGCCGCTGCCGCCCGTGCCCGCGCCGCTGACGGCCGAAGAACGCCGCGCCGCGCGCAGCCACGCCGGCCTCACGCGGGGGCTGCTGGCCATCAATCTCGGCCTGCGCAGCGAAGGCGTGCGCGAGTGGAACTTCTCGCTGCGTGGCATGGGCGACCGCGCCCTGCTCGCCGCCGCGCAGGAGGCCTGCGACCGCGAGGTCTGGGACCGCTGCATCAACACCAGCGAGCGCACCAAGGCCGAGATCGACATCGCCCAGCGCTACCCCCTGCCCCACCGCGCCGAGCTGGTGCGCGAGGCGCAAGCGGCCGGGCTGGACGCGGCCTATGTCTACGGCCTGATCCGCCAGGAATCGCGCTTCGTGCTGGACGCCCGCTCCCACGTCGGCGCGGCCGGGCTGATGCAGGTCATGCCGGCCACGGCCAAGTGGACCGCCAAGAAGGCCGGGCTGGCCTACAGCCCCGACCTGATGCACGACCGCGACTTCAACCTGCGCATCGGCACCCACTACCTGAAGCTGGTGCTGGAGCGTTTTGACGGCGCCCAGGCCCTGGCCGCTGCGGCCTACAACGCCGGCCCCGGGCGGCCCGCGCGCTGGCGTGACGGCCCGGTCATCGACGCCGCCATCTGGGCCGAGAACATCCCCTTCAACGAGACGCGCGACTACGTTCGCAAGGTGTTGCTGGGCGGCGCCGTCTACGCGCAGGTGCTGGGCCTGCCGGCCACGCGGCTGCGTGAGCGCCTGGGCGCCAGCGTCGGCCCGGCCGGTGCCAGCGCGGCCGACGTCAGCGACGTGCCGCCGGCTGCGATCGGAGGGTCCTGACCATGAGCTTGTCCGTCCTCCTCCTCGGCGGCAGCGGCTTTGTCGGCCGCGCCCTGTGCGAGCAGCTGACGCGCCGCCTGGGTGCCGGCGTGAGCATCACCGTGCCGACGCGGCGCCTGCCGCATGCGCAGGCCGTGCAGAGCCTGCCGGGCGTCACCGTGCTGCAGGCCGATGTCTTCCGCGACCTGCCCGCGCTGGTCCAAGGCCATGACGCCGTCGTCAACCTCGTCGCCATCCTGCAGGGCAACGCGGCGGCCTTCGAGCATGCGCATGTGGAGCTGCCGCGGCGCATCGCGGCGTCGGGTGCGCGCCGCGTCGTGCATGTCAGCGCGCTGGGCGTGGCAGAGCACGCGCCGTCGCGCTATCTGCGCAGCAAGGCGGCGGGCGAGGCGGTCTTGCAGGTGGCCACGCAGACCGGCGCGCTGGACCTGACCCTCATGCGGCCGTCGCTGGTGTTTGGCGAGGGTGACAAGAGCGTCAACCTCTTTGCGCGCCTGCAGCGGCTGTTCCCGCTGATGCCGCTGGGCGGCGCCGCTGCGCGCTTGCAGCCGGTGTGGGTGCAAGACCTGGCACAGGCGCTGGTGGAGGTGCTGCTGCGCCGCGAGGCCATTGGCCAGACCTACGAGATCGCCGGCCCGCGCGAACTGACGCTTGGCCAGTTGGTGCGGCTGGCCGGTCGCGTCTCGGGCCATGCGCGCCCCGTGCTGGCGCTGCCCGGCCCGCTGGCCACGCTGCAGGCCCTGGCCATGGAGTGCCTGCCGGGCGAGCCGCTGCTGTCTCGCGACAACCTGGCCTCGCTGAGCGTGCCCAATGTGCCGAGCGGCAGCCTGCCCGGCCTGGCCGAGCTGGGCATCACGCCGGCGTCGCTGGAGGCGGTACTGCCAGGCTATCTGTCGCCCGGCCACGGCATCGCGCGGCTGGACGCCTGGCGCGCCCGGCATTAATCCATTGCGGATTGCTCATCCCTCGAACGGCGGCGCTCTCATAAGCTCGACGCCTTCGACATGAAAGGCCCCATGAAGCTCTACATCGGCAACAAGAACTACTCGTCCTGGTCCATGCGCAGCGGCGTGCTGCTGGCGGCCTTCGGCATTCCTTTCGAGGAGGTCAAGCTGCGCTTCGACTTCAGCGCGGGCTCGGAATGGAGCCGCGTCATTGCCGGCATCACGCCGACGAAGCGCGTGCCGGTGATCGTCGAGGCCGACGGCTTCGCCGTGTGGGACACGCTGGCCATCACTGAGTACGTGGCCGACCGTCACCCCGAACTGGCCATCTGGCCGCGCGACACCAAGGCCCGCGCCCGCGCGCGCAGCTTGTGCGCCGAGATGCACGCCGGCTTCGGGCGGCTGCGCAATGCCTGCCCGATGAACATCGAGGTCTTCTTCCCCGACATCGGCGCGAAGCTGTGGGCCGAGGACGAGGCCTTGCGYGCCGACGTGGCGCGGCTGGAGGCGGCTTGGGGCGAGGCGCTTGAAGCCAGCGGCGGGCCTTTCCTGTTCGGCGAGTTCAGCGCGGCCGACGCCTACTTCGCGCCGGTGGCCGTGCGACTGAGCCGCTTCGGCCTGCCGGTGTCGGACAGTGCCGCCACGTATCGCGACGCACTGCTGGCGCACCCGTCGGTGGAGGACTGGGTTGCGGAGGCGCTGCGGGAGCAGGACTTCGTGCCCGAGGACGAGCCGTACCGGACAGCGCGCTGATGCTGGAACTCCGCCCCTGCTGCGAGCACTGCGCGGTGGCGTTGCCGCCGGAGTCGGTGGAGGCGCGCATCTGCAGTTTTGAGTGCACCTTCTGCGCGGCCTGCGCCGAGGGGCTGCTGGGCAACGTCTGCCCCAACTGCGGCGGCGGCTTCGTGCCGCGGCCGGTGCGCCCCAGCCGCGACTGGAAGGGCGGCAACTCGCTCGCCCACTACCCCGCACGCACCGAACCCAAGCTCAGGCCCGTGGACCTGGACGCCCACGCCCGCCTTGTCCAGGCCCTGCAAGGCCTGCCACCCGAACAACGCTGATCCGCATGACCACCCTCCACGGTTTCTCCCAATCCGGCAACACCTACAAGGTCGCGCTGCTGCTGCAGGCCTTGCAAGTGCCGTGGACGGCGCGGCATGTGCCGCTGGCCGACTTCGCCGCCGGCCTGACGCGCTCCGAGCCCTGGCGCCAATCCGAGAACGAGATGGGCGAGGTGCCCATCCTTGAAGTGGATGGCAAGCGCCTCACGCAGTCGGCCGCCATCCTGCTCTACCTGGCCCAGCGCCACGGCCAGTACGGTGGCGCCAACGACGACGAGCGCCAGGACGTGCTGCGCTGGCTGTTCTTCGACAACCACAAGTTCACGAGCTACTTCGCGACCTACCGGTTCATGAAGTCGTTCGCGCCCGTGGCGCCCGACCCGACGCTGATGACATGGTTCAAGGGTCGCGTGGACAACGCTTTCGGTATCGTCGAAAAGCAGCTGGCCGGCCGGCAGTTCATCGTTGGCGGCACGCCCACCATCGCCGACATCTCGCTGGCGGGCTACCAGTTCTTCCCGGTCGAGGAGAGCGGCATCGACGTCGCCGCGCAGTACCCGGCCATCGCCGCTTGGCGCGACCGGCTGAAGGCTGCGCTGCCCGGCTGGAAGCCGCCCTATGAACTGCTGCCCGGGGAGCAGGTCGCGCCGCGCTGGTGACTCAGGCGGGTGCGCGTATGGCGATCATGAAGCCCGCCCACAACGCGACGAGCAACCCCAGGCCGCCGATGACGGTCTGCCAGACCGCGAATTTCAGACGCAGCCGGTTGGCCGCGTCAATCTCCGTGCGCCGATGCAGCACGACCAGCGCGAGCCTGATCAGATCCACGGCGCCATGCAGCAGCAGCATCGCGCAGATGGCCAGCCCATACATGCGCTGACCAGACAGCCCGCATAAGGTTGGAAACTGGCCGCAGAAGACAGGATGCGCATGAGCCGCATGACCCAAAACGAGGCCGAGGAGGATGGACCAAACCACCCAGCCTAGGTGCGAGAGGACAACCAACTTATGGCGCATGGCGCCAGTATGTCGCGCGGTGGCGGCGCGCAGAATGCCGCCCATGTTCAAGACCTATCTTGTCGGCGGTGCCGTCCGCGACCGCCTGCTGAGCCTGCCCGTGCAGGACCGCGACTGGGTCATCGTTGGCGCGTCCGCGCAGGACCTACTGAACGCCGGCTACCTGCCCGTCGGCAAGGACTTCCCCGTCTTCCTGCATCCCAAGACGCGCGAGGAAGTGGCCCTCGCGCGCACCGAGCGCAAGACCGCCGCCGGCTATCACGGCTTTGCCTTCCATGCAGCGCCCGACGTCACGCTGGAGCAAGACCTGGCCCGCCGCGACCTGACCATCAATGCGATGGCCGAGGACGAGCATGGCCAGATCGTCGACCCCTACGACGGCCAGCGCGATATCACCGCCAAGGTGCTGCGCCATGTGTCGCCCGCCTTCGCCGAAGACCCCGTGCGCATCCTGCGCCTGGCCCGCTTCGCCGCGCGCTTTGCCGACTTCACGGTCGCCCCCGAGACCGTCGAGCTGATGCGCGCCATGGTGGCCGCCGGCGAGGTGGACGCGCTGGTGGCCGAGCGTGTCTGGCAGGAGTTGTCGCGCGGGTTGATGGAGAACAAGCCGTCGCGCATGTTCGAGGTGCTGCGCGAATGCGGCGCCCTGCAGAAGCTGCTGCCCGAGGTGGAGGCCCTGTTCGGCGTGCCCCAGCCCGAGGCCCATCACCCGGAGATCGACACCGGCATCCACCTGCTGATGGTGCTGGACCAGTGCGCGCTGCAGAACGCGCCGCTGACCGTGCGCTACGCCTGCCTGTGCCACGACCTCGGCAAGGGCACGACGCGCAAGGAGGAGCTGCCCCGCCACATCGCCCATGAAGTGCGCAGCGAGAAGCTGGCCCGTGGGGTGAGCGCGCGCTGGAAGGTGCCGACCGACTGCCGCGAGCTGGCCGAGCTCGTCGCCCGCGAGCACACCCATGTGCACCAAAGCAGCGCCTTCAGCGCCGAGGCGCGGCTGCGGTTGCTGGAGCGCTGCGATGCCTGGCGCCGGCCCGACCGCTTTGCCGAACTGCTGTGGGCCTGCGAATGCGATGCCCGCGGTCGTCTGGGACTGGAGAAGCGTGACTACCCGCAGCGCGAACGCCTGGCCGCCGACCTGGCCGCGACGCAGCGCGTGGACCTCGCTGCCGTCAGCGCCGCAGCACTGGCGCGCGGCGCCCAGGGGGCAGACGTCGGCAAGGCCGTGCGGGCAGCGCGCCTCGGGGCTTTGCGTTCGTTCACCGACGAAGGTTCGGCCTAGTCGCTACAGTCGGCAGCTTTGCCGGCAGACAGCTGGCAGCAAGACAAGAATTTGGGGTCGGGCATGAGGATTGCGGGATACGAGCGTGTGGCGGCACTGGCGCTGTCACTGGGCGCCTTGGGCGCGGGTCTCACGGGTTGTGGCCAAGGCAGCAGCTCGACCGCGCCCTCCGCGCCGCCGCCGCCCGAGGTGGGCGTCATCACGGCCACGCCGGAGCGCGCCGACCTGACGACCGAACTGCCCGGTCGGCTGGAGGCCTTCCGCGTCGCCCAGGTGCGCGCACGCGCCGCCGGCATCCTGCAAAAGCGCCTCTTCACCGAGGGTTCGGACGTGAAGGCGGGGCAGCCGCTGTTCGAGATCGACGCCGCGCCCTACCGCGCCACGCTGTCGAGTGCCCAGGCGGTGCTGGCGCGCGCCGAGGCCAACCTGATGCAGGCCCAGGCGCTGGCGGACCGCTATGCACCGCTGGCCAAAAGCCAGGCCGTCAGCCAGCAGGACGCGCTGAACGCCCAGGCCCAAGCCCAGCAGGCCAAGGCCGACGTGGCCGCCGGCAAGGCCGCCGTGCAGACGGCACAGATCAACTTCGGCTATGCCACGGTCAACTCGCCCATCTCGGGACGCGTGGGCCGCGCCTTGGTGACCGAAGGCGCGCTGGTGGGCCAGGGCGAGGCGACGCCGCTGGCCATCGTGCAGCAGGTCGACAAGCTCTATGTGAACTTCACCCAGCCGGCCGCCGAAGTCATGCGGCTGCGCGCCGCACTGGCCAACGGCCAGCTGCAACGCGCGGCGGGCAAGGAGGCGGCGCAGGTGCAGGTGGTGCTGGAGGACGGCAGCGTCTACGCCCAGCCCGGCAAGCTGCTGTTCTCGGACCTGAGCGTGGACGCCGGCACCGGCCAGATCACGCTGCGCGCCGAGCTGCCCAACGCCCAGGGCCAGTTGCTGCCGGGCTTGTACGTGCGCGTGCGCCTGGCCCAGGCCCACGTGGATGACGCGGTGTGGCTGCCCCAGCAGGCCATTGCGCGAGGGCCGCTGGGCACCACCGTGCTGACCGTGGCCTCCGGGGACATGCTGCAGATCACCAAGGTGCAGCTCGGCGCAGCGCGCGACGGGCGGGTGCTGGTGCTGAGCGGGCTGAAGAAGGGCGACCAGGTGGTGGTGGACGGGCTGCAGCGCGCCAAGGCGGGCAGCAAGGCGCGCCCGGTGCCGTGGACGCCGCCGGGTGCCGCTTCGTCGGCGCCAGCGCCTGCCGCGTCAGCCGCCTCGACGCCATCGAAGGCCTGACCCCACATGGCGCAGTTTTTCATCAACCGGCCCATCTTCGCGTGGGTCATCGCCCTGTTCATCCTCGTCATCGGCGGCACCGCGGTCACGCAGTTGCCGATCGCGCAGTACCCGCCGGTGGCGCCGCCCGCCATCTCGCTGTCGGTGACCTACCCCGGCGCCTCCGCGCAAACGCTGGAGGACGCCGTCATCAGCATCATCGAGCGCGAGATGAACGGCGCGCCCGGGCTGATCTACATGGAGGCGGTCAGCCAGGCCGACGGCACCGGCTCGCTGACGCTGAACTTCGACCCCGCCACCAACCCCGACCTGGCGCAGGTGGACGTGCAGAACCGCCTGGCCCGCGCCACGCCGCGCCTGCCGGCCAGCGTCATCCAGCAGGGCGTGCGGGTCGACAAGGCCAACCCCAACTTCCTGCTCTTCACCATCCTGTCGAGCGACAACCCGGCCTTCGACCCCGTGGCCTTGGGTGACTACGCCTCGCGCACCGTGCTGCCCGAAATCCAGCGCGTACCGGGCGTCGGCCAGGCCAGCCTGTTCGGCACCGAGCGCGGCATGCGCATCTGGCTGGACCCGGCCAAGCTGCTGGGCTATCGCCTGTCGCCGGCGGACGTCAACGAGGCCATCCGCGCGCAGAACGCGCAGGTCGACTCCGGCACCATCGGCGACCAGCCCAGCGTGCCCGGCCAGACGCTGTTCGCCACCGTCGTCGTGCGCGGCCAGCTGACCAGCGCCGAGCAGTTCGGCAACATCGTGCTGCGCTCCACCCCGGACGGCGCCACCGTGCGTCTCAAGGACGTCGCCCGCGTCGAGCTGGGTGCGCAGACCTACGGCGGCCGCTCCACGCGGTTGAACGGCCAGCCCTCGGTCGGCATCGGCGTACAGCTGGCCCCGTCGGCCAACGCGCTGCAGACGGCCGACCTCGTCAAGAAGCGGCTCAAGCAGCTGCAGCCCTACTTCCCGGCCGGCGTAAAAGCCACCATCCCCTTCGACAGCTCGCTGTTCATCGACATCTCGATCTCGCAGGTCGTCGAGACGCTGGTCGAGGCCGTGGTGCTGGTGTTCCTGGTGATGTTCCTGTTCCTGCAGAACATCCGCTACACCATCATCCCGACGCTGGTGGTGCCCATCGCGCTGCTGGGCAGCTTTGCCACGCTGCTGGCGCTGGGCTTCTCCATCAACGTGCTGACGATGTTCGGCATGGTGCTGGTGATCGGCATCGTCGTGGACGACGCCATCGTCGTGGTCGAGAACGTCGAACGCATCATGAGCGAGGAAGGCCTCTCGCCGCTCAAGGCCACGCGCAAGGCCATGAGCCAGATCTCCGGCGCCATCATCGGCGTGACCGTCGTTCTGCTGTCGGTGTTCGTGCCGCTGGCCTTCTTCAGCGGCGCCATCGGCAACATCTACCGCCAGTTCGCGGCCGTGATGGTCAGCTCCATCGCGTTCTCGGCCTTCATGGCGCTGTCGCTGACGCCGGCGCTGTGCGCCACGCTGCTCAAGCCCGTCGAGGCGGGCCATCACCTGGAGAAGAAAGGCTTCTTCGGCTGGTTCAACCGCAGCTTCTCGCGCGTGAACAAGGGCTACGAGAACAGCGTCACGCGCATGCTCAAGCGCGCGCCGCGCTGGCTCATCCTGTACGCGGCCGTCATCGCCGTGGCAGTGCTGATGTTCCAGAAGCTGCCGACCTCCTTCGTGCCGAACGAGGACCAGGGCAGCATCCTCGTCAACGTGCAACTGCCGCCGGGCGCCACGCAGGAGCGCACGCTGGCCGTCATGAAGCAGACCGAGGACTACATGCTCGCCCAGCCCGAGGTGGAGAGCATGGTCAGCATCGTTGGCTTCAGCTTTGCGGGCGCTGGCCAGAACGCGGGCCTGGGCTTCATCACGCTCAAACCCTGGGGCGAGCGCCATGGCGCCGAGCACTCCGCACAGGGCCTGGTGGCACGCGCCTTCCCGGCGCTGGGCAAGATCCGCGACGCGATCATCTTCCCGACCAGCCCGCCACCCATCCGCGACCTCGGCCGCGCCAACGGCTTTGCCTTCCGCCTGCAGGACCGCGGCACGCACACGCGCGCCGAGCTGCTGGCCGCACGCGGCCAATTGCTGGCCGCTGCCGCCAAGAGCCCGCTGCTGGCCGCCGTGCGCCCGGACGGGCTGGAAGATGCCGCGCAGCTGGAACTCAGCATCGACCGCGAACGCGCGCTGGCCCTGGGCGTGCCCATCGCCGCCATCAACGCGGTGCTCGGCACCTCGCTCGGGTCCAGCTATGTGAACGACTTCCCCAATGCCGGCCGGCTGCAGCGCGTCGTCGTGCAGGCCGAGGCGCAGGCGCGCATGAATCCCGAGGACCTGCTCAAGCTCAACGTGATGAACACCGCCGGCCAACCCGTGCCGCTGGCGGCGTTTGCCAGCAGCAAGTGGATCAGCGGCGCGATGCAGACCGTGCGCTACAACGGCTACCCGACGATGCGCATCGCGGGCGAGGCCGCCAAGGGCGTGTCCAGCGGCGCGGCGATTGCCGAGATGGAGCGCATCGCCGCCGAGCTGCCCGCCGGCTTCGGCTACGAATGGACGGGCCTGACGCGCGAGGAGAAGCTGTCCGGCTCCACCGCCATGATCCTGTTCGCGTTCTCGCTGCTGGCGGTGTTCCTGTGCCTGGCGGCGCTGTACGAGAGCTGGTCCATCCCGGCCGCGGTGCTGCTGGTCGTGCCGCTGGGCGTGCTGGGCGTGGTGTTGGCCGCCACCTTCCGCGGGCTGGAGAACGACGTCTACTTCAAGGTCGGCATGATCACGATCATTGGCTTGGCGGCCAAGAACGCGGTGCTGATCATCGAGTTCGCGAAGGAGCTGCAGTCCCACGGCAAGAGCGCTGTGGACGCCGTGCGCGAAGCGGCGCACCTGCGCTTCCGCCCCATCCTGATGACGTCGCTGGCCTTCATCCTGGGCGTGATGCCGCTGGTGCTCGCGAGTGGCGCGGGCTCGGCCAGCCAGCGGGCCATCGGCACCGGCGTGATGGGCGGCATGATCAGCGCGACCGCGTTCGCCGTGTTCTTCGTGCCGGTGTTCTTCGTGCTGGTGCGCAAGTTCTTCCCCGGCAGTGAACGCCAGCGCCGCAGAGACGCCCACGAAAAAGAAGAAGAGCTGGGAGACCAGGTATGAAGGCGTCCCTGACCCTGATCGCCGCGGCCGCGCTGCTGGCCGCCTGCGCCGGCCCGGAGCCCAAGCGCCCGACCGCGCCGGAGGCCGCTCTGGCCGCGCTGCCCGCCACGGCTTTCCCCTACGCGAGCGGCGCAGGCACCGCGCCTGCTGAGCTGCCGTGGGCCCAGGCCTTCCAGGGTGCGCGCCTGCAGCAGCTGATCCCGCTGGCCCTGGCCAACAACCGCGACCTGCGCGTGGCCGCCGCCAACATCGACAGCGCGCGCGCCACCGCTGCCGCGCGCGACGCCGACCTCTGGCCCACCGTCAACGCCGGCCTGAGCGGCTCGCGCCTGCCCAACGCCAGCGGCGGCATCACCAGCAACTACCAGGCAGGTCTGCAGGTCACCGCCTACGAGCTGGACCTGTTCGGCCGCCTGCGCAACCTGGGCACTGCGGCGCAAGCCCAGTTGCTGGCCGCCGAAGCTAACCAGCAGTCCGTGCGCAATGCGCTGATTGCGGCCATCGCCACGACCGAGATCGCGCTGCAGGCCGACGAGGCGCTGCTGCGCATCACGCGCGACACGCTGGCCAGCCGCGAGCAGTCGCTGTCGCTGATCCGCCAGCGCTTCGAGGGCGGCATCACGGGCGAGCTGGACCTGCGCGCGGGCGAGTCGGCGCTGCAAGCCGCCCGCGTAGCGCTGGCGCAGACGCAACGCCAGCGCGCGCTCGACGAAAACGCGCTCGTGCTGCTGCTCGGCTCCGGCCTGCCCGCCGGCCTGCCTGCGCCGACCGGCGCGCTGGTCGACTTCGAACCCCTGGCCGAGCTGCCTGCCGGCCTGCCCAGCGAGGTGCTGACGCGCCGGCCCGACATCCGCCAGGCCGAAGCCCAGCTCGCCGCCGCAGACGCCAACATTGGCGCCGCCCGCGCCGCCTTCTTTCCGCGCATCACGCTGACCGGCAGCCTGGGCACGGCGAGCAGCCAGCTCGACGGCCTGTTCAAGAACACGGCCTGGAGCTTTGCGCCGTCGCTCATCCAGCCGCTGTTCGACGCCGGCCGCAACCGCGCCAACCTGGCCGGAGCCCGCGCCGCGCGCGATGCCGCGACGGCTCAATACGAGAAGGCGGTGCAGAGCGCGTTCCGCGACGTCGCCGATGCGCTGGCCGGCCGCACGACGCTGGCCGAGCAGCGCACCGCGCAGTCGGCCCTGGTGGACGCCGAGGCGCGCCGCCTGGCCCTGGCCGAGGAGCGCTACCGCGCCGGCATCTCCAGCTCGCTGGACGTGCTGGATGCGCAGCGCTCGCTGTTCACCGCGCAGCAGGCGCTGGTGCAGGTGCAGAGCCTGCGGGCGCAGAACCTGGTGGCCGTCTATCGGGTGTTGGGCGGCGGCGGAAGCTGAGCATGCGCCGCCTCGCGCTCACCCTGGTGCTTTCGCTGCTGCTGCCAGCCGCGCAAGCCCAGGACACGCTGCGCGAGCGCCTCAAGGCCCGCGCCGAGCAGCGCCGCGCCGACAAGGGCAGCGAGTCGCCCGGTGGCCTGCAGGAGATGCAGGTGCAGGGCCGCAAGGTGCTTGTCCACCTGCCGACGGGCTATGACCCGGCCAGGCCGGCGCCGCTGGTGCTGGCCTTCCACGGCGGCGGTGGCCATGCCGAATACATGGCCGACGACGAGAAATACGGCCTGCAGAAGAAGGCTGACGCAGCGGGCTTCCTCGTCGCCTTCCCCAATGGCTACAGCAAGCCTCCGGGCGGCCGGTTCGCCACCTGGAACGCCGGCGGCTGCTGCGGTGATGCGCGCGACAAGGGCAGCGACGACGTGGCCTTCGCCCGCGCCACCGTGAAGGCGATCCAGGCCCGCTACGCCATCGATGCCGGCCGCGTGTTCGCCACGGGCATGTCCAACGGCGGCATGCTCAGCCACCGCCTGGCCTGCGAGGCGGCCGACGTGTTCCGCGCCGTGGCCTCGGTCGCCGGCACCGATGCGACGACGAACTGCACGCCCAGCCGGCCCATCGCCGTGCTGCACATCCACGCCCGGGACGACGATCACGTGCTGTTCAACGGCGGCGCCGGTCCGAACGCCTTCCGCGACGAGAGCAAGGTCATGGCCTTCATCTCCGTGCCCGAGACCATCTCGCGCTGGGTGCAGCGCGACCGCTGCACCGCGCCGCCCCAACGCACGCTGGACAAGCCCGGCGCCACCTGTGAGGCCTACAGCGGCTGCGCCGGCGGCGTGAGCGTGCAGCTCTGCGTCACCGAGGCCGGCGGCCACTCCTGGCCCGGCGCACAGAGCGTGCGGCGGGGCAAGGAAGCTGCGTCCAAGGCGCTGGATGCCAACGACGAGATCTGGCGCTTTTTCGAACAAGCGTCCCGCTAGGCCCGTGCGGTTTCGGGCACCCCTGACAACCCATAGACGATCGGAATTGATCCAGCGCTTGACAACGCTGTCAGTCATCAGGCAACATGGCTTGAAAGCGCTTTCAGTTCAGCCGTCTCAAGCCGCTTTTTGATGCAAGAGCCCACCACCATGCGATTCCTCTCCGCCTCCTTGCTGCTCGCCTCCAGCCTCGCCACACCCCTTGCCGCCCACGCCGGCCCGCCCGCCATCTACGACGAAGCCGCCGACGCCAAGGCCGCCATCCGCGCCGCGCTGGTCGAGGCCGAGAAAGCCAAAGTGCCCGTCCTCGTCGTCTTCGGCGCCAACTGGTGCGGCGACTGCCGCATGCTGGACACGACCTTCAAGACAGGCCCCAGCGCGCCGCTGATCGCCAAGAGCTTCAAGGTCGTCAAGGTCGACGTGGGCCGCTTCGAGCGCAATGTCGACATCGCCGAGGCCTACCGCGTGCCGCTGAAGAAGGGCATCCCCGCCGTGGCCGTGCTGTCGCCGCAGGGCAAGCTGCTCTACGCCACCGAAGGCGGCGAGCTGGCCGACGCCCGCAAGATGGGCGACCAGGGCGTCTACGACTTCTTCACCCGCGTGACTGCCTCGGCCAAGTGAACGCTCCGTCCCTGAGCGGCGCCTCCGTCGCGCTGCGCACGCAGTTCTTCGTCATGGGCATGCTGTTCGCCACCTGGGGCGTGCATGTGCCCATCGTCAAGGCCCACTACGGCATCGGCGAACAAGCCCTGGCCCTGGCCATGCTCGCCAGCGGCGTCGGTGCGCTCGCGGCGCTGGCCTATGCCGGCCGCATCGTCGGCCGCTACGGGCCGCGCGTCGTCGCCACCGTCATGGGTTGCGTCAGCTGCGTGGCCATCGCCAGCCTGGAGTCATCGGCCTATTACGCCGGGCTGCTCGCCGTGATGCTGGTGTTCGGCAGCTTCGGCAGCCTGTTCGACGTGTCGCTGAGCGCCGAAGCCAGCGAGATCGAACGCCTGGCCGCCAAACCCATGATGAGCGGTTTCCACGGCATGTTCAGCCTCGGCGGCATGGCCGGCGCCGGCCTGGGCAGCGCCGTGCCCATCCTGGGCCTCACGCCGCAAGGCCATCTGCTGCTGGCCACCGGCCTGTGCGCCATCGCCATCCTCATTGCCAGCCGCGCCATGCTGCCGCTGCCCGAGACCCACGATGCCGAAGAGAAGCAGCCGCTGAGCCTGCCGCGCGGCCCGTTGCTGCTGCTGGGTGTGCTCGCGTCCATGGGCCTGATCGCCGAGGGCGCGATCTACGACTGGAGCGTGCTCTTCATGAAACAGGAGCGCGCCAGCAGCGTCAGCACCGCCGCCCTGGCCTATGCCGCCTTCAGCGGCGCGATGGCGGCCGGCCGCTTCGGTGGCGACTGGGTGCGCGCCCGTCTTGCGCCGCGCCGCCTGCTGCGCGCCAGCGGCGTGCTCGCCGCCGCCGGCATGGCCCTGGTGCTGGCCGTGCCGTCCGCCAGCATCGGGCTGGTCGGCTTCGCCCTCGTCGGCCTGGGCTTATCCAACGTGGTGCCCATGCTGTTCAGCGCCGCCTCGCAGGTGCCCGGCGTGTCGCCCGCCCATGGCATCGCCGCCGTGTCGGGCGTGGGCTATCTGGGCATGATGGCCGGGCCGCCGCTGATCGGCCTCATCGCCGAGCGGTCGTCGCTGACCACCGGGCTGATCGTTGTCGTCGTGTTCGCGGTGTTCATGGCCGTGTCGGCCAAGCGGGCGCTGCGCGGCTGAGCCACTGACGGGAGGCGACGCCCTGCGCCGCTTCGATCTGCGCAGCGCTCAGGCCCAGGTCGCGCGCCGCACGGCTCGCCACGCTGGCCGGGTCACGGCCGGTGAGCTGGCCGAAGATGACCAGCGCCTCCAGATAGCTGCCCCAGGCGCCGAAGTGGTAGCTGTCGTCGCCCCATAGGTTGAACTTGCCGGCATCGATGCCGTCGTAGGGGTCACGGTCGGCCACGCCCTCCTGCACCGCGCGCAGCGCCGCATCCCCCACCGGCAGCACGCCGGCAATGCAGGCGGCGCGAGACGCGGCCCGGGCATAGGCGGCACGCAGGTCGCGCTGCATGGCCTCCAGCGTCCTGCCGGCCCAGCGCCCACCGAGCGTGCGATAGACCTGGTCGGCGCGCGCCCAGGTCTCCAGCAGATAGACACGGGCCGCAGGGTTGGCGCCATGCACCGCAGCTTCGAGCTTGCCGGCAGCAGCGACAAAGGCCGCCGCGCCCCCGGGCCGCTGCGGGTTCAGCGTGCTGTATTCCTGCAGCACGACGATGTCCCAGGGCTTGCTCGCAATCAGCGCCAGCTTCTCGTTGAAGTGGAACTGCAACGTCTGGCCGCTGACAAGCTCGCTGGCCACGTCGACAGGCACACCGGCGTCATCGGCGAGCTGCTTGAACACGCCCGGCACGCCGCCATAACCGCTGCCGTTCAGGTCCGTCACACGGGCCGCGTTGTAGTGCAGCACCGGGGGCGCATGGCCGTGCAGGAAGCTGTTGCCGACGAAGAGGATGCGGTGCGGCGCCTGCGCCGTGGCCAGCGGAAGCGGCGCGCGGTCACAGGCAGCAAAGACTGATGCGGAGGTCACGAGAAGTGCCAGCGGCAGCATGTGTCTGATGCGGAACATCCAGCCAGTATGGCCGCCGCAGCTACAAACGAAACACGCCGGCGCCGGCGATGAAACACCAGGCAAACAGCGGCTGGAGAGACTGCGCAGCCACACCAGCCCGCTCCGCCTCATGTCGCCCACCCTCGCCCCTGCCCTGGCCCAGGCCACCCACCGCCAATCACGCACCGTGCGGGACCTGGGGCTGGCCTGCTGCGCGTGGCTGCTGCTCTTCAGTGGCGGCGTGCTGCTGTGGCTGGCGCGCAGCGGAGCGCAGGTCGACACCTGGACGCTCGGCGCCTGCGGCCTGCCGCCGCTGCTCGGCCTCGCGCTGGTCTGGCGGAACACTGCCGACGCGCGGCAGTACGCGCTGAACATGCTGGCGGCCACGCTGATGTTGCCCATCCTGCTGCTGTTCTGGGCCAGTTCGGTCGACGTTGAAGCCACCCAAGCGCCAGCCGTCACGCCATCGCTCGACGCGCAGCAGCTGTTCGACGGCGCCGAGACGGTGGAAGACGCTGAGGTGCGCGGTGGCAGCCTCGTGCTGCTTCGCGCCGGCCGGTTTGCCGATGGCAGCGAGCTGCGGCTGTCGCGCTTCACCGATGCCCACGCCGCGCAGAACTACGTCGCGATGCTGACGCAGGCCATGCAGACCGAACCCTTCAACGACGCGGGCCGCAAGGGCTTGCGCTTGCTGGGCAACGGTGTGGGCGCGACGCTGCTCGTCATCGAACGCCACGGACCCGACCTGCTGGAGCTGCGAGCGGCCGACCGCGACCTTGCGCTGGCGCGGCTGGCAACCCAGCGCGTGCCGGTGTCGCAGGACGACCCTGATCCAGCAACCACCAAACCCGCAGCAAGCTGGCCCTTTTTCACCGCCATGGCGATCACCCACGCGCTCGTGTTCGTCGCGTTGATCGCCTGGGCAGGTTCCCACACCACCCCCGTGCCGGCCCTGCGCGGTGCCGCGATGGCGACGCCCGACGAGCTGCGTGCGCGCTTGCTCTCGCTGGCGCGCCCAGGCGGCCCGTTCGACATCACCGAGCTGACCGTGGATGGCTCGCCGGCCTTGCGCGTCGATGTGTCGCCCAGCCCGCGCCGCAGCCACCACATCACCCTGCACATCGACGCCCAGCGCGGCTGCGTGCTTGTGCACGAGAAGCTTGGCATCGACGGCGATGCCCCGCAGGACGCCGACGAAGCCAGCATGCGCGGCCCCGGCGACGACTTGGCCGACGCGGCGCGGCCCGATGCCGAGATGGTGTGGTCGTCCACGCGGCAGGCAACCATGGTCGTGCCGTCGCGGCTGGCCACGGTGCCGCTGCAACTGCAGTCGCGCCACGCCGATCTGCCGGCTGGCTACGCCGCCTCGCTGGACGGCGAAGGCGTGCTCACCGCGCTGTGCGCTCTGGTCACCCGCTCGGGTTGGCGCTGGCAGCCACGCCTGTTCGGCCGCCGCGTTTGAAGCACGACGCCGCCCCACCCAGACATCCCAAGGACTGAACCCATGCACCTCAACCGACCCTTCCTCCCATTGCTGCTGGCCGCCTTGATGGCGAGCCCGGCCACGCATGCAGCGCCGGGCAGCGCCGCCCAGGACATCCGGATGGCGAGCGAAAGCGCGCCGTTCCGGCAGGCCGCCGACGAGTTCGTCGCGCGGTCGATGGCCGGGGACATCGATAGCATGCAGTCGCTGCTGAGCCGCCAACTCGTCGACCGCATCGGTGAACCGGCGGCCCGCAAGGTGCTGCAGGCCCAGATCGCCCCCTTCTTCCAGCGCGCTCGCCAACCTAGCGGCCCCGTCACGGTCACGCAGACCACCGACGGCTCGGGCCAGCACGGCTTTGCGTTCTACATGTGGATGCAATACGCCGAGGCGCCCACCGCACGCCCCTTCACCGTCTACGTGGTGAAGGAGCAAGGCCGGCTGGTCGTCGCGAACATCGTGCCCGACCGCCTGGTCGAGGGGCGCCACCGATGAGCTGCGCGATGAGGCGATCCCTCTGCCTGTACGCCACGACCGTCGTGCTGGCGACGGCCTGCTTCGCGCACGAGTCGATGGCGGCGCCTGCTGAGGACGAGGCCTTCGTGACGCAGCTGCGCCAGGCCGCAGCTCAACCCGGAGGTGCCGCGCTGGCCGAGCTGGCGCAGCTGCCGTTCCTGTTTGAAGGCCGTGCGCATTCGCGCGACGCGTTCATCGCGAAGGTCGTGCCGGCGCTGTTCACGGCGGGCGTGCGGCAATGCCTGCAGCGGGTGCGCCCGCAGGTCGAGGGCGACCGCCTGGTCATGTAGTGCAAGCCGTATGCGTTCTACCTGGGGCCGGTGCAGGGGCGGTGGCGGCTGATCGAGTTCGGGGTCGATGCGGAGTGACGCGAGCTGGCATTTGAGGGGCAAGGGGCGGATTGCTCATGGCTCGACATCAGCGCGGTGGCAAGGTACTCCGCAAACAGCTTACAGGCAGTAAGTTGGCAATACAGCCTTTGGCACGTAAACTATTAGAACAAATCAAAAGCTGTATATTTAATTTACAGCATCCAGCCTGTATGACTCAGTTCACCGTCCGCACCGCCGAGCAACTGCCCGCGCTGCTCCAGGCCTTCCGAAAGGAGGCAGACCTCACCCAAGGCGAGGTCGCCCTTCGCCTGGGCGTTTCTCAGCAAACCTACTCTGCGATGGAGCGCAACGCCGACAAGGTGGGCACCGCCAGGTTGCTGAAGCTGCTCAACATCCTCGGCGTCGAGTTGGCGCTCGGGAAGCCCTCGACCACGTCTACCTCCGACCCCATCAGCCAGCGCTCGTCAACCGACAAGCCCGTCTGGTAACCCATGGGTCGCCGCTCTCACACCCGAACGCTCGGCCTATGGATGAACGGCGCCCGCGTCGGCACCTGGAGCCTGACGCCCCATGCCCCGGACACGCTCCAGTACGACTCTGCCTGGACGCAGTCAGAGCAAGGGCGCCCGATATCCCTGTCCTTGCCCTTCACACCCGGCAACGCGCCGCATCGGGGCACCAAGGTCCGCGCCTACTTCGAGAACCTGCTGCCGGATAGCAAAGACATCAAGGAACGCCTGGCACGCCGGCTCAACACCGGATCGACCAATGCCTTCGAGCTGCTCGCCGAGATCGGACGGGACTGTGCGGGCGCGCTTGAGATCCTCCCCGAGAACGCGACCTCCGCCGGCACTGCGCCCCTGCAGGCCGAGCCCTTGAGCGAAGCGCAGGTCGCCCAAATCCTGCGCGGCACGACGACGTCGAATGCCATGGGCTGGGGAGGCGAGGACGATGACTTCCGCATCTCGATCGCAGGCGCCCAGGAGAAGACTGCTCTGCTGCTGCACGACGGCCAATGGTGCCTTCCCCACGGCAACACACCCACGACACACATCTTCAAGCTGCCACTGGGCTTGATCGGCGGCATGAAGCTCGACATGCGCAATTCAGTCGAGAACGAATGGCTGTGTTCGCTGATCCTGCGCGAGTTCGGGCTGCCCGTAGCAACCTGCCATCCCTTGCAGTTCGAAGACGTCAAGGCGCTGGTCGTCGAGCGCTTTGATCGAGCCTGGTGGACCCACTCGTCCGGTGACAGCCGCTTGATCCGCCTGCCGCAGGAGGACATGTGCCAAGCCACCGGCGTTTCACCCGAGGCAAGGTACGAAACCGATGGCGGGCCGGGCATGGACCGGATCTTCGATGTTCTTGACGGGTCCATGACCCGCGAACAAGACCGGCGCGACTTCTTCAAGGCGCAACTGCTCTTCTGGATGCTCTGCGCCACCGATGGCCATGCCAAGAACTTCAGCCTGTTCCTGCGCCCCGGCGGCCGCTACCAGCTGACGCCGCTCTACGACGTACTGTCGGCTTACCCCGTGTTGGGAGAGGGGCCATCGAAGATCTCTCCGTTCAAGGCCAAGATGGCGATGGCCGTACGCTCAAAGAACGCGCATTGGAAGATGCGGGACATCCTGCGCCGACACTGGCTTGCTCTGGGAGCACGTCACGGCGTTCTTACGGATGACGGCCGTGAGATCGAGCATTTGATCGATCAAATCTTGAAGCGGACACCGGCAGTCATCGCCTCGGTCAGTGCACTGCTACCTCACGGCTTTGACACACGAGTCGCCGATGCGGTCTTCGACGGCATGCGGGGCGCAGCCGATCGCCTGGCGGGATGACCTGCCCACACCGAAGGGGCAGTGCGGGTGCCGAAGGCTGCAATGCAGCGAGTACGGCCTGAAGCCCCACCATCACTGGCAGGTGTCGACCAGTTCGGCCATCTTGACGCGGAGGTCGGCGTTGCTCAACTCGCCTTCGTTCATCAGGAACATGATGATGGCGCCGCACACGGCACTTCTTTCGCCAGACTTCGTGCCGGCCTTGATCAGCTTCACGCCGGCCAGCACGTCTTTCCAGCCATAGGCGTAGAACTTGTCTCGGCCGGAGTCGAGCAGCTTCGGCATGGTGTTCGCCGCGCACTTGACGTGGGCGCCGGGCCCGGAGTAGTTGTGGACGTGGAACTCGTTGTTGTCGCCACCCCAGTACTCATCTTTTGCGTACCGCTTCGCGCAGGCATCACCGAAAGTGGTTTTGACCTCGGTCGTGGTGAGTTGGGCGCTGTTGGGCGTGGGTTCCGCCTCCACCGTGCCCCCGCCACCGCCCTTGCAAGCAGAACACCAGCTGCCAGCTTTGCTCGACGTCATCTGGTTGCACTTGCTGCACTTGAAGGGCATGGCGGGCTCCAATCATGAAAGAGGGGTCGGTTCGGCGTCGAACCGTAGCACAAGCCGCACGCATGCTCCCCCCGGGCAATTCCGTGCCCAGCGGCTGCATCCGATGCTTGCCCCAGAAAGCAAAAAGCTCCTGACTCCGTTAGGAATCAAGAGCTTGGCGTTCTGGTGGCTGGGGCTCTATCGAAAGATGGCTTGACGGCCTTCAGAAAGCTCACATCTCGCCAAAATGGCACGCGGAGTTACTGCCTAAGTTACTCCGCCCCGATGGCCTCACGGCGTGGACGTCGGCGCATCAAGGCCGAGCGTGATCTGGTCCATGACTCGTATCGTCCTCCACGCTCACGCCCGACACCACTCGGATTGACGAGAGGTTTTACAGACCTTCCCTAGCTCGTCACTATCGATAGCTGCTATAGAAGGCCGTCAGCACCCAGGCATCTGGACCCGACGCGGTCAAAAACGCCCTCGGTCAAGGGAGCTACGTAGCCAAGGCTTACTTGCCCGAATAGTCGATGAAACCACGGTTGATCGAGTTGATCTTGCGTGTAAGACGGAAGACGCCGAAGCCGTCGCGGCTACCCTCGTTGTTCGAGTTGCCTTCGATGGTTGTGATGAAGCCGCCTTGGACCGATTCAACTATCCCGGTATGGCCCGAGCCGCCGCCGAACGCCATGATGAATATCATCCCAGGCTTAACTAGCTCCGGCTTCTGGGTTGCTCTGACGCCGGTGATTTCGGTGACGCCGGCGGGTTTTGCACGGTTCCAGTGGTCCTGGCAGCCAGCGGTCTTGATCAGCGGATTTTTGCGACCAAGCTTCTTCGATGCTTCATCGAAACACCAGTAGAGGAAGCAGGCACACCATGCGAAGCCATCAGCCCCCACTTTGAGCTTCAAGCCCGTCCGCGCTTGATACTCATCGACGCGAGGGCCGCGGTTCAAGGGTGGCCGCACTTCCCGAATCCCAGCTGCACACTCGGCCTGCGCGATCTTCACGGCTTCGCGCAGCAGCTCGTCATCCGCAACTTCGGCGGCCGGCACGCTTTCCGATCCGAACAAGACCTCCCAAGCGACGCTGCCGACCTCACCATCGGTCTTCAGAGGCACTCCCTGGCTGTCGACGTGGCGAGCCTGGAACAACATAACCGCTTGCGTCATCTTCGGGCCGAAGGCGGTGTTGTCCTCGGACAGCGCACCGTCACCCGTCAAGCCAAGCGTCGCGTTGAGCTGGATCTTCAGCGCTTTGACAATGGCGCCATTTTTCTCGCCAGCCTTGATGATTCGTCCTGGATATTGCATGTTGCGCTCGTGTTGATCAGGTTCGTTCATGGGCGGAGGAGGAAGATGCTTGGTTCCGCCTTCCCCAAGACGATCATTGGCCCCGCCCATTGAGGCGTGTGACCGGCAGGCAAAGTACGACTGAGAGTGGGTGCGCCCAAGGGAGTTTCTGGCTCGTCGTTTATCTCTTCGAACTCGACAAGGTTCGTCAGCTCGTGCTTCGGGTTCACCCAAATCTTGCTATTGAGGAACTTTGCCGCCTTCGACTCTTCACCTTGGATCGCCAGAGTCTGGTCAGCTAGGCTCATGCTGCCCGGCAGTTCTCGAAAGTAGGTGTCCATGTCTCGTCTCCTGCTTGGATAACTAATTGAGCAAACCAACCGCTTTGAGCTGCTTTTCCAGCGCGTCGGTTCGTATGGTGTCAGCAACGCGCAGCTCCTGGAGCAAAGCGCGGCGCGTGTCGTGTGCATCCGTCYGCGTCTTCAGATTGAGCGCTGTAAGAGCTTGGTTTCCCTTCTCCATGGCCTCCGGCGTCTTGATGGCGTGGATCGCGGCGACGATTTTCTGATTGCGGTCCATCTCGGACTTCGGCAGAACCTTCAACGTGCGAATCTCACTTTGCCCCTCTGCCACCGCACCCTCTGCGCGAGCCGTGATGTCCTTGATGGCTCCCATCAGGGTTCCGGCGTTGTAGTAGCTTTCCACGTCCCGCGCCGCAGCCGAGCCGTCGTAGACGTCGAGGCCAAGCTGCTGATTCCTCTTGATCTGCAGGAGCRTCTGCACCCGAGCAGCATCCATCCCCGATACGAGCGCAGGGGCCGTCTTATCGAAGTAGTAGTTCTTGTCGATGATTCCGAACGCGCCGATTAAGGTGGCGCCGAACAAGGCGTAGTTGGTCTTGGCCACGACGTTGTCTACGTAGGCCGCCGCAGTCGCAGCTCCCAACGTAGTTCCAGCGACCGCAGTGGCTGCATCGGCCCTGTCGGATACTAGCGAGCGGCAAAACGCCGAATACTGCTGATCGATCACGGCGACCGCTTTGTTCTGGAGGCGATTTCGCTCGCCAGGGTCCTGTGTCTCCGTCAGGTCTGCTATGTCCTGCGGGGTCAGCTGGATCTTCGCCACGACTGCGTCGGTAGACTGATAGCGAGTCGG